>JAVHWG010000146.1:0-8187 GCA_032159965.1 Mycobacterium sp. | reverse complement strand
GAGCGCAGTGTCGGCACCCGATCGACTCTAGCCCGGGCGGCCCGGACGGCCAGGGCGGCCGGGAACAAAGGGCGGACGCGGGGGACCTGGATCCACCACGATAGACACGCCGCCGTCGTCACACAGCCAATCCTCGTCGCACGGGTACGGGTAGTACGGACCTGACGCCGGGCCGGGCTGGCCCGAAGGCCCGTCGACGTTTCCTTGCGCGCAGATGGTCACTCCACCACTCGACGAACAGTCCGCGAGCGCGGGCGGCGCGGCGACCGTCACACCACCGCCTGCTGCCACGAGAAGCAATCCCGTGATCAGAGAGCTCTTTGCACTCAGCACGCGTCTCCTTCGCCTGAAGCGATTAGCGGTGACTTCGCTTGATTGCTGAGACAGAAGGGTACGGGTCCATGACCCGGCACATTCCATTTCTCTGCAGATAGGGTTGCATCGATGACTTCCGTGGTTGTTGTGGGCAGCGGCTTCACCGGATTCGAATGCGCGCGGCGCCTCACCCGCCTGCTGCGTCGACACGACGCCGACGTGAGCGTGACGATCATCTCGCCGATCGACTACATGCTCTACACGCCGCTGCTGCCCGACGTCGCAGGCGGCGTCGCAGATGCCAGATTCGTGACGATTCCGCTGGCCGGAACCTTGAAGGGCGTCCGCGTGATCCGTGGCCGGGTCGAGGACGTCGACCTGGACGGCCACACACTGACGTTCACCGATTCCGAACAACGGTCGACGCGGATTCCGTGGGACCGGCTGGTGCTCACCCCTGGATCGGTCACCCGCTTGCTGGACATCCCGGGACTGGCGCAGCACGCCCGCGGCCTGAAGTCGACGGCCGAGGCCCTTTACCTGAGAGACCACATCCTCGAACAATTCGAGCTGGCGGCCCTGGACGTGGAGGTCGAGCAGGCTGCGGCGCGCCGAACGATCGTGGTGGTGGGCGCCTCCTACTCGGGCACCGAACTCGTGGCGCAACTGCGTGCGCTTGCCGACGCCGCAGCCGATCAGATGGGTTTCCATCGGGCGTCCGTGCGGTTTCTGCTCCTCGACGTCGCCGAACAAGTAATGCCGGAAGTGGGCGAGAAACTCGGTAATGCGGCGATGGAAGTGCTGCGGAGCAGAGGGATCGAGATACGGCTGGGCACTACGCTCAAGGAGGTGCATGCGGATCACGTTGTGCTCAGCGATGATTCAGTGATAGGGGCGCGCACCGTCGCGTGGGTCACCGGCGTGACCGCGGCTCCGCTCATCGAAAAGCTTGGGTTGCCCACCGAGAAGGGCAGACTGAAGGTCCAAACCGACCTGCAAGTGCCGGGCCATCCCCATGTGTTCGCAGCAGGCGATGCCGCCGCAGTGCCCGACCTGACGCAGCCCGGCAAGATCACTCCGCCCACCGCGCAGCACGCGATGCGACAAGGAAAAACCTTGGCGCGCAATGTCGCAGCGAGCCTGGGATACGGACGAACGAAGAACTACAAGCATCGCAACATGGGCCTGGTAGTCGATCTCGGACCCCGCTACGCCGTGGCCAATCCGCTCAACATCCAGATATCGGGTTATCCCGCGAAGTTCGTCACCCGCGCCTACCACCTGTACGCGATGCCGCGAATGGTGAACCGGTGGGCGATGGCCCTGGCCTACCTCACCGACGCGATGTTCGCACGGACCGTGATGTCGATCGGGTTGTCGAACGAAGCAGACGCAGATTTTGCAGCCAGTGAGGGCATCCCGTCGCCGAGAGCCGACTGAGCATCATGTCGGATGCCGAACTCCTTGCCGCGGTGGAGAAATCGCCTCAGGCGACGGCCGCGCACGATAAAGCCGCCTGGGTCGGCTTGTTCACCGAGGACGGGCGCATCGAGGACCCGGTCGGATCCCGTCCGCACATCGGGCACGCCCAGATCGGCAGGTTCTACGACACGTTCATCGGTCCGCGACAGATCACGTTCCACCGCGATCTGGACATCGTGAGCGGGACGACGGTTGTCCGCGATCTGACGCTCGAGATCATGTTGGGTTCGGTAGTGCTGCTGGTTCCCACATTCATCCGGTACGACCTCAGTCACGTCGAAAAGGATTGGCGGATCAGCAGTTTGCGGGCGTACTGGGAACTGCCGTCGATGGTGGCCCAGTTCCTCCGGCAGGGTGCGAAGGCGGTTCCCGCGACGCTACAACTGTCCGCGGGTCTCGTGCGCCACCAGCGCATTGTCGGCACGGCTGGGTTCGCGTCGGGGTTCCGTGGTGTCGGTCGCCGGGGCAAGAGACTGGTCGCCGAGGCGCTGGAAGCTGGTCGGCTCGGCGATGTGACGTATCGACCCGCTCATAAGATCATCGCCTCGGGGTCGACAGTTGCCGCAATCGTGGCGACGCCGTCGGGGCCTGGAGTGCTGTTCGCTGAACTCGACGGCCGGGAAATTCGCGACGCCAGCGTGTTCTGCAGCGCTACAGATCAAGAATGAGCCGTTCGCCTTCCCGCGCACGAGAGACGCAGACCAGCATCGTTCCCGCGGCACGTTCGGGGTCGGTGAGCAGCGTGTCCCTGTGCTCGACGACACCCTCGAGAACGCCAGTGCGGCAGGTCCCGCAAAATCCCTGCTGACAGGAGTAGGGGGCCGCAACACGCGCGCGCTGCAAAGCCGACAGCAGCGTCTCGGTGGCGCCGACGTCGACGATCTGGCCTGTCGACGCGACGGACACCGAAAACTGCATGCCGTCGATCACCGGCGGTGCGGCGAACCGTTCGAAGTGCAACTCGACGTTGGCTCGTCCGGCGAGCCGGCTGCGGATCGTCGTCAGCATCGGAGCAGGCCCGCACGCGTATACCGCCGTGCCGTCGGGGCAGTCGCCGAGCAAATCCTCGGCGGTCGGCAACCCGTGAACGTCGTCGGTGCGAATCGTGACTCTGTCACCGAACTGCGAAACCTCGTCGAGAAACGGGAGGCTGTCGCGACTGCGTCCGACATACACGAGCGACCACTCCACATGGCGCTGCTCAGCCTGACCGATCATCGGCAGGATCGGGGTGATTCCGATGCCGCCTGCGACGAACCGAACCCGGCGTGCGCGCGATCCGTGCCCGGGAATCGACAGCGGAAAAGCGTTTCGTGGACCGCGGGTGGTCACTGTCGCACCGACGGTCAGCGTGTCGTGCACCTCGACCGACCCGCCGCCGCCGTCGGGAATCCGACGGACCGCGATGCGATACGAGTCTCGGTCCGCGGGATCGCCGTTCAGCGAATACTGCCGAACGCGCCCGCTGGGCAGGTGAACGTCGATGTGCGCGCCGGGGAACCAGCGCGGCAACGGCCCGCCGTCCGTCGAGGACAAGGTCAGCGCGATGACGTTCTCGTCGTGGGCCACCACCCGCCGATCGGCCACCTCGAGCCGCTGAATGAAGTCGCGCCGGGGCAGCGGGGGTGGCTTGCGGATCGAGGCGGTGAGTCCCCAGATTCCCGACAGCGCGGCATGTGCGGCCGCCAGCAGCGGATCGTGGCGCGACCGGCCCGATGTGCTGGGCGGTAGCTCACCGACGCGGGAGAACAACCCCATCAGAGATGGGCGGCCCGCGCGGCGGGCGAGCTCGCCAGATAGGCCACGGCTTGCGCCGTCGATCCCATTTCGTCCGGCGTGAATGACGGGCGTAGGTAGTCGAACGTGTTGGTGCCGAACAACTTTCGGTAGCGAGGCAGAAGCCCGGCCTTGGAGTCGAGGTAACGAAGCCGTTGCATCTTCCACCACCCGAAATCAACGTCCGGATCGGTCTTGACCAGATGCCAGGAGAAGCGCTGGAACGCCACGACCAAGGCCGTCGACGCGATCAGCATTGCGCCGACGCGGTCGGCGTAGCTGTTGCTGAAATAGGTGGCGACGTCGTGGGCGACGTGGCGATGCTCGACCTCCTCGGCACCGTGCCAGCGGAACACGTCGACGAACGTGGGGTGTGCGTCGAATTCGTCCCAGGCGTTGTTCAGCGAGAAGTCGCCGAGCACGGCGGTGTAATGCTCGAGAGCGGCGATGAACCACAGCCGGTCGCACAGGTGGTTGTGACGCCGTCGTGCACTCTTCGACGTCGACGGACTGAGCGTCTTTGCGAACACGTACTCGACCTGGTCGATCATCGGTTTGAGATCGAAGCCCCGCGCCGCCATGAAGCCATGCAGCGCCTGCTCGTGGACGTCGGCGTGGATGGCCTCCTGGCCGATGAAGCCGCGGATGTCGTCGGCCAGCTTCGGATCCTTGACCAGCGGCAGCGCTTCGCTGAGCGTGGAGACGAACCAACGCTCGGCCGCCGGGAGCAGCACGTGCAGGATGCCGATCATGTCCGACGCGACGGGGTGGCCGGGGATCCAATGCAGCGGGATGTCTGCGAAGTCGAAATGCACCTTGCGTGGCTGGATTTGAACTGGACCGGGGTCGACCTCGAGCTCGATCCGCTGCGATCGCACCGTGCCACCTCCTCCCGCGGGACTGGAGCGAAGTTTACGGCTCCCGGTACCGCGGGTTTCAAGTTGCCGGGTTTGGGTCAATAATTCCAGCATGGCTGGCATAGGCGATGTCCTGGAATGGGCCAAACATCAGGTCGTCTCTCGGGTACCGAAGGCAGACCTCGATCAGCGGGATCCGGACTACATCCGAGACCAGCTGCCGGGACTGTGGCTGCTGGCCTCGGTGTATTTCCGCGCCGACGTGCAAGGTATTGAGCGGATACCTGCCGAAGGCCCGGTGCTGCTGGTCGGCAACCACAGCGGCGGAAACCTACCGCCGGACACGTTCGTGTTCACGCTCGCGTTCTGCTCCTACTTCGGCGTCGAACGGCCGTTCTACCAACTCGCGCACAACCTCGTGGTGTCAGCGCCGCCGCTGGGTTCTCTGCGCAAGTTCGGCACGGTCGCGGCGAACCACGAGAACGCACAGCTGGCGCTCAAGTCGGGCGCGGCGCTCCTCGTGTATCCCGGGGGTGACTACGAAGTGTTCCGCCCGTCGTGGGAGGGCAATGTGGTCGACTTCGGCGGCCGCAAGGGTTACGTGCGGCTCGCGCGTGAGGCCGGAGTGCCCATCGTCCCGGTGGCCAGCGTCGGCGGGCAGGAGAGTGCCCTGTTCCTGAACCGTGGGCAGTGGCTGGCGAAGTTGCTGATGGTCGACAAGCTGGCCCGGTTGAAGAGCGTGCCGATATTGTTGGCTCCGCCTTGGGGTCTGGTGGTGAGCGACCTGATTCCACGTCTGCCGCTGCCGACCAAGATCGCGATCGAGGTGCAAGATCCGATTGACGCCGACGAGATCAAAGGCGCAGACGACGACGTCATCCATGACAAGGTGATCGGCAGCTTGCAGGCCGGTGTGGATCGCTTGGCCGCGAAGCGCCGCATTCCGGTGATCGGTTAGTCATGAGAGTCGAGCGCAGATGCGTCATCGAGGCTGACCGCGACACCGTCTGGAAGACGGTGGGCGATCCTGATCGCTATCCGGAATTCATGGCCAACCTGGCGCGATGGGAAAGCGTCACCGATGGGTCGGCACGGATCGGCTCCCGCTACACCGTGCACTGGACGATCGGCTCGGTGCCAGTGGGCGGCGTCGTCGAGGTCGTGGAGTTGGCCGAGCCAGGGGATCTGGCCTTCACCTCGATCACCGGCATGACATTGCGCGGCCGGTTTCGCCTGCGTGACGACGGCAACGGCCAGACCAAGATCGTCTTCCGGCTCTCCTATCAGGCCCCTGGCGGCCTGCTCGGGCTGATCGCGGACCGAATCGCGACCCGTCAGGTCGGCCGCACTCTGGCCGCGACGTTGAAGAACCTGAAAGCTCAGGTCGAATCTGCTTGACCGTGGTTTTCGCGGGCCTGGCTGCGGGGTAGCCGAACAGATGCCAAAGACGACGAAGAGCGGCGCTGCCAAGAAGAGCGAGTTGCCGTCCACCCTGAAGAAGTCCCCGGCCAAGGCGCAGCGCACGTTCGCCAAGGTGCACGACGCAGCGGCTGAGCAGTACGGCGACGCGGAGCGCGCCCACCGCACCGCGTACGACGCGCTCAAACACAGCTACGAGAAGGTCGGCGACCACTGGGAGGCGAAGGCCGAAAAGGGCCCTTCGGACTCGCGGGCGCGCAGCGGTGGCCCGAACCCGAGCGGCACGTCGGCCGAGGGCGTCGACGCGAACGCCAGCAAGTCGCATCTGATGGACGTGGCGCGCAGGCTGGACATCACGGGTCGGTCCTCGATGAACAAGGGCGAGCTCGTCTCGGCGATCAAGAAGGCGAATCGGAACGCGACGGCCCGGAACCGCTAGCCGCGTCGAACCCCTGCAACACGTAGCGCCACTGCGCCGGCGTCATGGCACGGCGCGCTTTCGCCCGGGTGATCAGCACACCTGCGATGGCCAGCGCCCAGACCGCGTACTGAACGGCCCACGCGACGCGGAACGACTCCACCGAATAGCCGCCCATCGAGCCGATGATCAGACCCATCGCCTGCATGACGAGCAGCGAGGCGATGAACCCGCCCATGTTGACCATTCCCTGCGCGGTACCCAGCGTCGCGTGGGTGTTGAAGGTGCGGGCGAAGTCGAACCCGACCATCGAGCCGGGCCCGCCCACCGAGATCACCACCACCAGAACCACCAGGAGCCATAGCGGCGCACGCCCGGGCAGTGCCAACACGACAGACCAGATTGCTGCGTTGCTCCCGATGATGCCCAGCACCATCCACGAGCGCCGCAACGGGTAGCGCGCGGTCAGCACGCCGATGACGATGCCCGACGCTATTGCCGCGGCCACCGACAACGACAACAGCGCGCCTGCCGTGCCGCTCGTAAGGCCTTGCCCGGCAGTGAGATACGGTACGCCCCACATCAGCGCGAAGACCGTTATCGAGAACTGCGTTCCCATGTGGGTGAAGAACCCCAGGCGCGTGCCGGGCCGCAGCCACACCGTTTTGACGTTCGCGAGGACCACGCGCAAGTTGGTCCTTTCGTCATTGGCGACGGTCCCCTCAGGTGAGTCCCGGACCAGGGCCAGCGTGAGCGCGACCGACAGCAGACCGAACGCGGCCACCGACGTGTAGGCGACCGTCCATCCGCTGCCCGTCAGCAATGCCAGAAATGGGACTGCCGACAGCACCTGGCCCAACTGCCCACAGATGCCCGTCAGCTGGGTGACAAGGGGAACGCGCCGCGGCGCGAACCAGTGCGGCACCAGTCGCAGCACCGAAATGAACGTCAATGCGTCACCCAGGCCCAGGATGGCGCGAGCGCCGATGGCGGCGGGCAATGCGGTGGTGAACGCCAACGTGAGCTGACCGGTCGCCATCAGCAGGCCGCCGGCCACGATCAGTGCCTTCGAGCCGAACCTGTCGAGCAGCACGCCGGCGGGGACCTGCGCGCTCGCGTACACAACCACTTGGAGGACGACGAACGAGGACAGCACGCCCGGACTGGCGCCGAATCTGTGCCCCGCTTCCAGGCCCGAGACGCCGAGCGTGGTGCGGTCGAGGACGGCGACGATGTAGCCGAGCAGTCCGACTGACCAGACGATCCACGCCTTCATGTCAGCCTTTCGATTGAACCGTCGCTAGCGCCTCAGCCGCCGGGCCGGCCGTTTCTCGATGGCGTCGATTGACAACGCCCTGCTCTGGAATAGCCATTCCTCAGCGGAACGAACGTACTCATCGTCGTAGCGCATGTGCCAGGCAATATCGGTGATCTCGCCGTTGCGCTCGGACCAATGGTGGGCGATGCAGGCGATACGGCCGTGTGCCTCACCGCCGCTACGCCGCGTGTAGACCTCGCCGACGATCGCGTGCTGGCTTCGCTGGACCGCGGCCACGGCGGCGACGGCGTCGCGGATTTCGGCATGGCCGCGGTGAAACGCATTGGGCTCCAGCGAGTCCGGGGGAGTCGGCAACCACAGCGTCGCATCCGCGGTGAACAGATCGGCGACGTCGTCGAACCGACGGTCGTCGACGAAGGCGGCGTAGCCATGCACCAGACCTGCCAGCGCGAGTTTGGTCTCGGCGTCCAGCGTCACGGTGCGAGCCCGAGCCGCTGGGCGCATGCCGACAGAGTGTCCATGGCCTCGGCGGCGTCGGTGACGGCGGGCATCGCGAGAACCACCCGGTCGGCACCGAGTTCGGCGAGTTTCGCTGCCCTGTCGGTGTCGATCTTGGTCACGAGGTGCCCGAGTGACAGTTC
>JAVHWG010000139.1:0-7203 GCA_032159965.1 Mycobacterium sp. | reverse complement strand
TTCGCGGATGACGTCGGAGGCCTCACCTCTTTGGCGCCATGCGCGGGTCTGGCGCATGGCGCCGTTGCCTACCTCGAGCAGCCGGTTCAGTTCGTCACGGATCGTCGCGTGCTCGCCCAGCTGGTCCAATGCCGGCGCCACACGTTCGATGAAGCCCGCCAGGAGGTCACGCGTCGGCGCCGAGCGGTACCCGCCCGCGAGATCGATCGCCCGTCCGCTCAGCCCGTCCCGGGCGGCCTTCCAGTACGCAGCGCGAAGCGTCTCGGCCGGCACCCGCGGCGCAGGAATGCCCCCGTCGAGTTCGTCCAGGGCGGTGATGACCGCCGCGCGGATCAGCGTCGCCAGGAACACCGACTCCGAGACAGTCAGCGGCACGTCGGCGGCACGGACTTCGATCGTCGGGTATTTCGACGACGGCCGAACATCCCAATAGACCATGCCGTCGTCGAGCACCGCACCGGTGTCGATCAGCATCTCGACGACGGCGTCGTACTCGTCGACGGATTCGAAGTACGGCGGCGGACCCGCGCTGGGCCAGCGTGCCCAGAGAACGCTGCGCCAGCTCGCGTATCCCGAATCCGTGCTGCGGTAGATGGCCGAGTTGGCGCTGACCGCGACCAGCAGCGGCAACCATGGCCGCAGCCAGTTGCTCACGTGGACCGCAGCGCCTCGATCCGGCACCGCGACGTGGACGTGACACCCGCAGATGCCCTGCTCGTGGGCGATCATGCCGAAGTTGTCGGCGATCGCTCGGTACCGCGGGGTGTCGGTGATGGGGAACTGGTGCGGCACCGACGGCGGCAGGCCCGCCGCCAACAGCCTTGTATTGCAGGCCGATGCAGACTCCGCTGCGATGCGGCGCAGGCGGGTGAGTTCGGCCCGCAGTTCGCTGCTGCTCTGCACGACCGCTGACGTCGTCTCCACCTGACAGCTGGTCAACTCGAGTTGAAGGTCGAGTCCGCGCGCTTCGGCCTGTTGGGCCACAAGCCGATTCGCTGCGACCGGTTCCCCTGATTCGGGATCGACGAGCAGAAACTCTTCTTCGACGCCAAACGTCGGAAGCTCCATGTGTTGACGCTACCGAGCCACCGAATTGACTGCAGTAGGACGCAGCGACGATTGTGGCTGTTGTGGGCAATGAGGAACAGTCGAGTCAGCGGAGCGACCCCGTCTCCCGGCTGCTGCGCCTGCCCGGGACCACCCGCGACTTCATCGACAGGATCGTCACGGGAAGCGTCAATCAGTCCGGCCGCACCACCCTGTACATGCTGATCACCACATGGGACATGGCGGGGGGTGGACCGTTCGCGGCGAGTGCGATCGCCTCCAGCGGGATGGCCAAGACGGTCGACATCGTCGAGAAGAGCCTTACCGTCCCGGTCTTCAGTCCCCTGCTCAAGCGCCTCGGCGCCGACAAGATCAGGCTGCGCGCGTCGCTGTGCGCGTCGGCGCTCGTCGGCATCGGCAACATGCGCTATGTGGTGCGGTCAGAGCCGATCCACTCGATGGACGTCGACACGCTTGTCGACGCGGTCGCGCCGACCTTGCAGCACTACCTCACCGGTGATCTCTCGTAGTCTTCGGCAAGGCCTCGCCGAGGCCGCAAAAGTGCTCTGGATCACGCTCTGGGCGCGCACCCCGCATATTCGGGGATAATGCCAGTTAGCAATGACCAGCCCGGCACACCGATCTGGGGGTCGGGAACTCCGGCCTCGTCGACGTCAGCCGCGCCACCGCCTGCCCAATGGGTCGGTGAGGCGCCGGCTCCTGAGGTGTGCGCAGGCCCTGACGTTGGTGGTCGCGGTGGGCACGCTCGTAATCACCGGGATGGGCTGGGTGAAAACGCACAACATGTTCACCGGCATCACCACGTCGCAGGCGCTGGTGGGTGGTCCCAGCTCGTCGGGTGGCGAGCAGAACATCTTGATCATGGGACTGGACAGCCGTCTCGATGAGCACGGCCGCCCGCTGCCGCAGGAAATCTATGACGCGCTGCACGCCGGGGACGAAACCACAGGTGGCTACAACGCGAACGTGCTGATCGTCGTGCACATCCCTGCAGGGGATGGTCCGATCACCGCGATCTCGATCCCCCGCGACGACTTCGTCGACCTGGCTGGGTGCCCGACATCGAGTTGCAAGGGCAAGGTCAAGCAGGCCTACGGCATGGCCTATCAAAACGCGATGGACTCGATGGCCAAGAAGTCCACGGCCGACGACGCCTCCGACGATCCGACCGTCAACGAGCAGAAGGCCCGTGAGGCTGGCCGCAAAGCCCAGATCAGCACGGTTCGCAATCTCCTCGGCACACCGATCGACCACTTCATCGAGGTCACGTTGGTGGCGTTCTTCCAGATCGCCAGGGTCGTCGAGCCGATCACCGTGTGCCTCAACGAAGACACCTACGACAACTTCTCCGGCGCCGACTTCCACAAGGGCGTGCAGCAGATCAACGCCTCTCAGGCGATGGCGTTCGTTCGGCAGCGCCGCGACATCAACGACGAGCTGATGTTCACCGACCTCGACCGGACCCGGCGCCAGCAGGCGTTCATCGTGTCGCTGCTGTCGGCGTTGCAGAACGGTGGATCGATGTCGAACACGACCGCCCTGCGCAACCTGCTCGACGTCGCCCGCCAGAACATCGCCGTCGACTCCGGGTTGAATCTCCCGATGTTTCTGCAAGATGCGCCGTCATTCACCAAGCGCGGCGTTTCGCTGTACACATTGCCGATCACGGGTTTCGGCCGGGACTCCCTCGGTGAAGACATCAACACCGTCGACGTGCCGGCCATTCGCTCGATCGTGCGCCGCCTCGTCAAGGGCGAATCACCCGCCGCACCGTCGGGCGGAACACCCGGAGGGTCCCCGTCGGTGGACAACGCCGCCGCGACAGCGACCAGTGGGATTCTCCTGAACGTCGTGAATGCGTCCCAGTTCTCCGGCATCGCCACTCGTGTGCTCGCTGCGCAGGCCAAGCGCGGCTTCGAGGCCGGCGAGATCACGACTGCCGAAGAAATCACCGACGAGAGCAGCGTCACGTACGGGCCCGGCGCGCAGGCGGCGGCCGAGGCGCTGGCCCGTGAGTTGAACATGACGGCAACCGCGTCGGATTCCGTCGCGGCCGGTGCCGTGCAGCTCACGATCGGCAGCGACTTCCCCAGTAGCGACTTCTCGTCATCGAGCTCCGACACCGCCAGCAGCAGCGCGACGAGCACGACATCGTCGGCACCGGTGGCCACCGTGTCGGCAACGGCCACCGGCACTCAGGCACCCGCGCCGACCGACCTCACGCGCATGACGACGGATAAGGCACCGTGCGTCAAGTGACGCACCGAGAGGACACTGGAGGACATGGTCAACGACCCGGGGTACGTGCCGCGCCCTGAGGCACCCGGTTACCGGACCGACTCACGCTGGCGGCATCCGGATTCGCGACCGCAGCAGGCCGGCTACGGGCAGCCACTCGACTGGCGCTACGCCACTGCAGCGCATTCCGGGTATCCGACACGTGAATTACCCACTGTCCCCGACCTTTCCCCGAAGCCGCGCTCTCGCCTTGCATGGCTGCTCCTCGGCGCGGTGGTGCTGGCCGTGGTCTCCGCCTCCGCCGGAGGTGTCGCGGCGCTGATGCTCCGGCCAGCGCACTCAGCCGTCAGCGGCTTCGTCACCGCACCGGCGAACAGCGTTCCACCGCAACGCCTTGAGCCGGGATCAGTCGAACAGGTCGCTGCCAAAGTCGTACCAAGCGTGGTGAAACTCGAGACGAAGTCGGGAAACAAATCGGCCGAAGGCTCGGGCATCATCCTCAGCGCCGACGGCCTCATCATGACCAACAATCACGTGGTCACGGCGCCCGATGCGGGGCCAGGGATCAACGCGGCGGCCGCCACAGTGACATTCAGCGACGGCCGGACTACAGGTTTCACCGTCATCGCGGCGGACCCGGCTACCGACATCGCGGTCATCCGCGCAGACAACGTGTCCGGCCTGACCCCGATGACGATCGGTTCCTCTGACAACCTGCATGTCGGGCAAAGCGTCGTGGCAGTGGGTTCGCCGTTGGGTCTGGAAGGCACCGTCACCACCGGGATCATCAGCGCGCTCAATCGCCCGGTGTCGACCGTGGGAGAAGCCGACAATCAGAACACGGTGCTCGACGCCATTCAGACCGACGCCGCAATCAATCCCGGCAACTCCGGCGGTGCGCTCGTCGACATGGGCGGCTCGCTGATCGGCATGAATTCGGCGATCGCGACCGTCGGCGGGGACAGCGGCGCCAGTGGCGAAGCCGGATCGATCGGACTCGGCTTCGCGATCCCGATCGATCAGGCCAAACGCATCGCCGATCAACTCCTGGGATCGGGCAAGGCCACGCACGCTTCGCTCGGCGTACGGGTGGGCAGCGACCCAACCACCCACGGCGCCAGAATCATGGGCGTCACTGGGAACGGCCCGGCCGCTTCCGCCGGCATCCCGAACGGAGCTGTGGTCACCAAGGTGGACCAGCGCATCATCGACAGCGCCGACGCGTTGGTCGCCGCAGTTCGGTCGAAGGCACCCGGTGACAAGGTCACACTGACATTCAGCGAGCCATCCGGAGCGACGAGAACGATGTCGGTGACGTTGGGAACTGCTCCGTAGTGTGGACGTTGGACGGCGCCGACGGTCAACTGCTGATCACGACGGGCGTCGCCGGCCGCGCCGCGCGGATGGGTCACCGTCTGACAATCGCGATGAATTCGTGGCGCGCGGTGGTCGAGTGGATCGATGACAAACCGTCGTCGGTGAGCCTCGATGTCGACGTCGACTCACTTGAGATTGTGCGCGGCGAGGGTGGCGTGACCGCGCTATCCGGACCGGAGAAAGCGTTGGCCCGCTCCAATGCGCTCAAGACGCTCGACGCAAAACGGTTTCCGGCCGTGAGGTTCCGCGGCGACGATATGGAAGCGACGCCCGACGGGTACCGCCTTCAAGGAACTCTCGAGATTCACGGAACCGTTCGGCCCTACATAGTCGAACTCAGGGTCAACGAGAGTGCGGATGCGTGGGCGATGACATGTGAGGCTCAGGTGCGCCAATCGGAGTTCGGTGTCAAGACGTATTCCATGTTCCTCGGCTCGATGAAAGTCGCCGACGAGGTGACGGTCGCGTTTGCTGCGCGCCGGAGCAAAAACGATTGACCCCGCGTAACCGGATGGCAAACCGCTGGACGGGATTTCGTCGCCTCATTCCGTGTTGAACGGGCGGGCCTACGGGGAATACGGACTGCAGGAAGAAAGGAGGCATCGCATGCTGACACACCCCGCCGCCAACAAGCGTGCCTCCGGTGCCCGAATCCTGGACCGCGCCGAGGGTGTGTTGGTCGGGTTGCGGAGATGTCACGTGGAAGAGGCGTTCGACGAAATCGTGGCGATATCCCGCGAGCAGTCAGTGCCCGCCATTCGGGTCGCTCTGGCGCTCATCGAGTTGGCTGAGGGCGACGAACCCGCCGACGACGAGGCGGGCGAGATCGTGCGCCGGCGGTGGGGACACCTGCTCGCGGCGTCCTAGGGCCCTGGATGAATGTTCGCGTGGCGCGAATAGCATCGACTGATGGCCAAAGACTTCCGGTTCGGCGTCGGGTTGTTGCCGAAGAATTCCCGCTCCGCGTGGCAGGAAGCCGCCCGGCGCGTGGAGGGGTTGGGTTACGACATCCTGCAGGTGCCTGACCACCTCGGCGCTCCCGCCCCGTTTCCCGCACTGGTCTCCGCGGCGGAGGTGACGACGATCCGGCTCGGCACGTTCGTGTTGAACGCAGGTTTCTACAAACCCGCGCTGCTGGCGCGCGACGCCGGCGCCGTCGACGAGTTGAGCGACGGCCGCTTCGAACTGGGCCTGGGCACGGGCTACGTGAAAGAAGAGTTCGAGCAAGCCGAATTACCGTATCCCAGTGCAGGGCAACGTGTTACGTACCTCGAGCATGTGACGGCGTACATGCAGGAGCACCTCAGCAGCGTGCCAATCATGATCGCCGGCGCAGGTGACCGCGTGCTGACGATCGCCGCGCGGCGCGCGCACATCGTCGCGATCGCGGGCGGCGCTGATGTCGACCACATCGGTGAGCGCGTCGAATTCATCCGCGGGGTGGCGGGAGACCGGTTCGACGACCTGGAGCTGAACCTGGCGATCATCGGCGTCCCGCGGGACGGCAGCGGGAAGCCGACGCTGTCCCTGGCTCGGCGCTACGCCCCGGACGCCTCTGATGAGGAGTTGATGAAGCTGCCCGGAGTGCTGTCCGGATCGCCGGGCGACATCGCGGATACCTTGCGGCACCACCGCGATGTGTGGGGGCTGACGTATTTCAGCGTGCAGGAGCATCTCGCCGAAAGCTTTGCGAAGGTGATAGAGCAGCTGCGCTGAGACTGGCGGGTAAGCTGCGACCGGATCAGCCCCCGTAGCTCAGGGGATAGAGCACGGCTCTCCTAAAGCCGGTGTCGCATGTTCGAATCATGCCGGGGGCACACCGATTCTGTGTGACTTCGACTGATGCTTGACGTTTCGTCGTCGGCTGATGGGCGGCAGCGGCCGGTCCTGTGTGCGACCTCATGCCCTCTCCGGATCGGCTTCACCGTTACTCCGTATCACTGAGAAGTTTCCAGGGCTGCATGCCGAGGAGACCGGCAAGGTGCCTCTGCATCTCGACGCCGGCCGGCAGCGGGCGCCACCAGATGGTCACCTCGGCGATTTTGCCGTCCGCGTCCAGCAGGATGTAGTCCATTCCGTCGACCGCCGTGTCTTCGATCTGCAATCGGAAGTAGGCAGCATGGTGTGTTTCACCGCTGAGGACTTCTTTGTAGGTGAGGTCGCCCGCTCCCTCGCCGACGCCTTGCATGGCTTCCAGGACTGCCTGACGGCCAGTGGTTGGTTCGGCGCCGAGCGGGCTGAACATCACCACGTCTTCGGCGAGGATGGCCGAAAGTGCGTCTTTGTCTGCGCCGCCGTGCATGGCGTCGACGAAGGATTCCACGGTATCGCGGTGCGGGGCGAAGGTGGTCATGGCTACTCCTTGTGCGTTAGTGCTTGTACTGTGTTGCCGCTCAATGACCCGAATCACGAACAACTACAACGGGTTTCCGGAAATCGGAGGGTCGGTACTCGCTGACTCAGATCACTGTGGTGCCGCCGTCGACCACCAGCTCCATGCCGTTGACGTAGCTCGAGTCG
>JAVHWG010000134.1:0-4488 GCA_032159965.1 Mycobacterium sp. | reverse complement strand
CCCCGATTTATGGCGGCGCCAACGAGGTCCAGCGGGACATCATCGGAAAGAGCCTGGGACTGTGACGGCGCGGAGCATATTCTCTCCAGACGTTCTGTCCGACAAGCGGATCCTCATCACCGGCGGTGGCACTGGCCTGGGTAGAGGCGTCGCGGCTCGGTTGGTAGCCCACGGAGCCCAGGTACACCTGTGGGGACGACGCGAAACCGTCTTGGCTGAAGCCGTCGCGGAGGTCTCGGCTGAGCACCCCGGCGCGGCCCACTACCAGGCAGTTGACGTGCGAGACGCCGAAGCGGTGTCCGCGGCCATCGCCGAGATCTGGCACGAGCACGGGCCTTTGACCGGATTGCTGAACAACGCGGCGGCCAACTTCATCGCGCCCACAGCCACCCTGAGTCCCCGCGCGTTCGAGGCCATAACCTCCACGGTCATGACGGGTTCGTTCAACACCACGTTGGCCGTTGGCAAACGGTGGATCGCCGACGGTTCGCCCGGCACGGTGTTGTCGAACCTGACGACCTGGATATGGACGGGATCCGCGTTCGTGGTGCCCTCGGCGATGGCAAAGGCCGCCGTACATGCGATGACGATGTCCCTGGCCGTCGAATGGGGCCGCTATGGAATTCGGCTGAATGCCCTTGCCCCCGGACCGATTCCCACCAACTATGCCTGGGAGATGCTGAACCCCACCGAGAAGAGCGCGGTGGGAGCGACGCAGGTCGATCTGATCCCGCTCGGACGGCCAGGCACCATCGATGAACTCGCCAACCTGACGATCTTCGCGCTCTCCGATGCGTGTGATTACCTCACCGGTGAGGTGATCGCCATGGACGGCGGTCAGCGCCTGGCGGGGCCGAACACCTTCGCCGGGCTGTCGGCGATGAGCGACGAAGATTGGGCGCAGGCACGAGAGGCCAGCAAGGCTGCGACCGCGGCGTCCAAAGCCGCTCGTAGCGTTTGATTTTCGCAGACTGTCGGAAGGTCGAGTTATGAAGGTGATCGGATCCATCGACGACGCAGTGTCGCTGGTGGGGCAAGAATTGGGCGTCAGCGACTGGCTGCAGGTCGATCAGGACCGCATCGACGGGTTCGCCAAGGCGACCGGTGACCATCAATGGATCCACGTCCACGTCGACCGGGCCAACGCGGAAAGCCCGTTCGGGGCACCGATAGCGCACGGCTTTCTCACGCTGTCCCTGATTCCTGGCCTCAGCAAGCAGTGCTACCTCGTGGAGAACGCGAAGATGGGCATCAATTACGGGCTGAACAAGGTGCGCTTCATCGCTGCGGTGCGGGTCGGTAGCCGGGTGAGAGTGCGCTCGGAGTTATTGGACGCCAACCGAATCGATGACTCCGTAGTGCATCTGACCGTGCGTCACACCGTCGAGATCGATGGCTCCGATAAGCCCGCAGCGGTCGCCGAGATGATTGCGCGCACCGTCTTCTAGGCTCGATCGGCCCGAACCTACCCCTCGTCGGCGATGGCGAGCACTTCCAGGAAGCCCGCGCGCATGCACTCCGCGAACGCCGCTCCGTCTGTGATGGCATCGGGATCGAAGTTCACCGCGATGCAACATGTTCCGTCATAGGACAGCATGGTCACCATCGCTGCAATCCCCGGCCGGGGTCCCATCGGATAAATGCGTGTCACCCGTGCACCCGCGAGGTAGAGGGGGCGGCCGATCGCGCCGAGATTCGATGCTTGGATGTCCGACGTGCCGGTCATCTCGCCGGCCAGGAGCGTCAGTACGTCACCAGGTAGCCGACTGAGCACTGGCGCGATGATGTCCAGGAACCCCAGTGCGGGCTCCATGCGCGCATCGGAGATGAAGCGATGGATGGCAGCAACCCGGGCTCTCGGGTCTGGCTCCCCAACGGGGGCCACGAACCGAGCACCGGCAAACCTGTTGCCCCCCATCGGATCCGTGTCAGTACGAAGACTGATCGGTATCGCCATGGGGAGCACGTCGACGGAGTAGCCGAGTTTCTCGTGGTAGAGGCGGAACCCGCCGAGGAGGCCGGCAAGAAACGCGTCATTGACCGAACCACCAGCGGCTCGTGCCGCTGACTTCAAGTCGGCGAGCGCGACGTCACAGGTCATGAGGCGGTAACCGGAGCCGCTCCCCTGCAAAGCGGGAGAATGCTCCGCAGCCGGACTGGCAAGCACCCTGCGCAGAGAGTTCGCGAACCCGACCGTGCTCTTCATCGCGCCGAGGGGATCCGAGGCAACGCGCTTGGTCGTGCTCGTCACGGTCCGAGCCGCGGCGAGTGGCGCGTGGGACAACCTGGTGATCAGACGATTCGCCAGTAAGCCGCTGGATGTCTCGGTGCGTCGAGGTGTGCGCTGGGGCAGGTCATGGCGAGGTCCCGGTTCGCGATCGTGGCCGTGGGTGAGGTCGAGAAGCTGTAGCAGCCCGAGCCCGTCGCTGAGGCTGTGGTGCGGTTTGAAGAGGTAGGCCGCACGACCACCTTCGAGCCCGTCGACGAGCAGCGCTTCCCATGGCGGGCGCTCCGAATCGAGTGGACGTGAGGCGAACTGAGCAGCCAGACGTTCTAGCTCGGCCATCGTTCCGTCGCCTGGCAATCCGACGCGCTGCAGGTGGTAGTCGAGTTGGAAGTTCGGGTCGGGAGACCACGCGGGAGCCACTAGCGGCAGTGAGGGTTCCACAACCCGGTCCTTGAGTCGCGGAACGCGTTCGACGAGCCGCTGG
Organism: Mycobacterium sp.; assembly: GCA_032159965.1. Classification (GTDB taxonomy): domain Bacteria; phylum Actinomycetota; class Actinomycetes; order Mycobacteriales; family Mycobacteriaceae; genus Mycobacterium. The sequence goes on along the minus strand of JAVHWG010000134.1, from coordinate 1,777 downwards.
TGCGCTGCGACGAGGCGGTTCCAGTCTGGCTCGGTGTCCAACAGCTCGACCACGACTCCGGTTGAGCGCGTGCGGTAGTCGCCTTCGGCCCGCCACATCATCGCTTCCCAGGCACTCATGTCGGGTCCGCCGCCCCAGGATGTTCCTTCGTCGTCGTGTAGCTCCATCAGACCTCCGAGTTCGTAGCGGTCGCATCGACGATGCTGGTGACTTGCAGAATGTGCTCGGCCACGCCGCGAGGATCATCGGACATGGGAACGTGTCCCACGCCCTCGAGGTGAACGACCTCCGCACCCGGCAAGCGCTCAGCCATCGCATCGCCGAAGCCCTTGAACGGCAACACCCGATCGGACCCGGACCACACCAGCCGCACCGGGTAGTTTCGGACGGCAGGCAGCGAGTCGACCTGTTTGCGAGGGAGTGCGCGTAGGAGCGCATCGACCGCAGGAGCGGCGCCCCCTGCCCGAATGAAAGCGGCCAACACGCCGGAGTCGACGCGATCAGGATGGACCACTTGCGCGCCAAGCAGCAGTTGCCGAACCAGCGGGATGGCGGCCATCGTGTCGGCCCGCGACGCCAGCCGGCTCGATGCCTGGACGGAACGCCGAATTGCCAAGGCCCGCAGTTCGATACTGCGCTGCGATTTCCACGCACCTGCGGGACTGAACAAGACCAGCGACAGGGCCCGCCCGCGACGCGCGAGTTCGATCCCGATCCAGCCGCCCAGCGAATTGCCGACGATGTGAACCCTCTGCAGTCCCAACGCGTCCAACTCGGCTTCGATGCCGTCGACCAGCGCCTGCACCGATGGCTCGACTCCGGGGCGCAGTGGCGATCCGCCGCCGTGACCGAGCAGTGTGGGGACGATGACGTCGTGGTGCGGCTCGAGATAAGGCAGCACCGGCGTCCATGCCCGCCAGATGGCGCTGACGCCGTGCAGAAGGAGTAGCGGAGACCCCGACCCAGCCCGGTGGCCCGCCGTCAACTCCAAGGGCTCCGCGTTCGGTCCCCTTCTGTGCGCCCGACGGCGGATGGCGCTGGACCCGAGGGCGATCGTGGCGGCAACCAGCGCTGCTGCAGTGACCAACCGTCGAACCCGCTTCGTGGCTTGTCCATTCACGGCGTGCTGACCACCGCTGCTGACATCTGCATGTCGGATCGCTTTCTCTCGTCGGTGTCGAACGGGTTCAGTGCGGCACGGCGCACTGACGAACGTCGACGGAAGCGTCGCCCAAGAGGTCTGGCTTGACACGGGTCTTGCCACCGATCATCTTCTTGCCTGCCATGAAAAGCGCTGCCGCATTAGACGTCTCCACCGCCGTTACGCGATCTTCCTCGTCGAGGTGAAAGAGGGCGAACTTCCCTGCCCCGGGATCGCCGCGTAGGACCGCAGCCCGCGTCGGTCGTACCAGGCCAGCGATCTTCAACTGGAGATCGAACTGATCCGACCAGAACCAGGGGACCTCCGGTTTCGGGGCGGCGCCACCAGTGATGGTCGCCGCCGCCTGTTTGGCCTGTTCGACCGCGCTGGGGATGCTCTCCAGTCGGATGCGGTGAGGTTGGTCCGGAAGCGGGCGCTTGGTTACGTCGCCGATCGCAAGGATCGACGAGTCGTTCGTTCGAGCGAACTCGTCAACGAGTATTCCGCCGTCACAATGAATTCCGGCGTTGCGGGCTAGTTCGTCGCGGGGGATGGCACCCACGCCGACGAGTGCGGCGTCGCATTCGAGTTCCCGACCGTCGGACAGCTGAACCGCTCGAACCGTTCCGTGTCGGT
>JAVHWG010000132.1:0-5856 GCA_032159965.1 Mycobacterium sp. | reverse complement strand
GCAACTCGTCGAACACGCGATAGGGGAATCCCGCGACGAACCGGTCCAGGTCGGTGAGGTCGATTTCGTCGTGCACATCTGACACGTTCCCACACGGCGTGTGAAAGATGTTACTAGAGTTGCTGGTGGTACGGTTCGCTCTCGTGGGCCATGTCGCCGTGGATCGGCGCAAATTCATGGCGGGTCTTGCCGTCGCCATCGTCTCGGGCGTCGGCATGGCTCGTTGGCAGGTCGGCGCCATGCCGCCGGTTCTAGCGGCAGCCACCGACGCCATGCCGCCGGTACCGCCGGCTTTCCGGCTGCCCGGTTTGCTACCGCCGCCGGGCGCTGAGGCGCGAATCCCGCTGCCGGGCAGAGGAACTCTGTGGAGCCTTCCAGGCACCGGTGATTGTTTGGCCCTGACGCTCGATGACGGCGTCGACTCCGACGTCGTGCGGATGTACACCCAGTTCGCCAAGGACACCGGGCTGCGGTTCACCTACTTCGTCAACGGCCGTTACTCCTCGTGGCGCGACAACAAAGACCTGTTGGCGCCGCTCGTCGAATCCGGCCAGATCCAATTGGGCAACCACACGTTCAGCCATCCGGACCTGACCACCCTGACGGTCAAGCAGGCGATGGACGAGATCAACCGCAACCACGACTTCCTGACGAAGACGTACGGCGTCGACACCCGGCCCTACCTGCGGCCGCCGTACGGCGCTCACAACGAGACCGTCGATGCGGTCGCGGCCGGCGTCGGGTACACGGTGATGGCGCTGTGGTCAGGGGACCTCGGAGATTCCAATCTCATCAGCGAGGACGCGATCGTCAAAGCCGCCGACCGGTTCTTCACTCCGCAGACGGTGGTGATCGGCCACATGAACCACCTGCCGGTGACCCATGTCTATGGGCATTTCGTAGATCTGATCCGCGATCGCCAATTGCGGTCCGTCACACTCAATGACATCTTCGCGAAATCCCCATCAGCAACCTGACAGCCGCGGTGTGAACACTCCGTAGTCCTGCCGACCACGTCCGGCAACGAGCCAGAAACATGGTCGATTTAGCTTGGCGCACAATGGCTGTCATCGACACGCACTGTCCGTACTGTTCGTTGCAGTGCGGCATCACCCTTGACGTGTCGCCGGACGGGGTCAAGCTCGGCGCGCAGGACGACTTTCCGACCAACCGGGGTGGCCTGTGCGCGAAGGGGTGGGCAGCCGCCGAACTGCTCGATCATCGGCAGCGGCTGACGCGTCCGCTGATCCGGGACAGCCGACGGTTCCCGCTACGCCCGGCGACATGGGATGAAGCGCTGGACCGCATCGTCACCAACTTCCAGAGAACCCAGGAGCAGCACGGCCGGGATGCCGTCGGTTGCTTCGGAGGCGGTGGCCTGACCAACGAGAAGGCCTATCAGTTCGGAAAATTCGCTCGCGTCGCGCTGCGCACCTCGGCGATCGATTACAACGGGCGATTCTGCATGTCGTCCGCGGCGGCTGCGGCCGCCAAGAGTCTCGGAATCGACAGGGGCATGCCCTTTCCGCTGGCAGACGTCGCCGAAGCCGACGTCGTCATGATGGTCGGGAGCAACATCGCCGACACCGCACCACCGGCCATGCAGTTCTTCGACGCCGGACGTGCCAAAGGGGCCAAACACATCGTCGTGGATCCACGTCTGACGGCCACGGCCAAGGCCGCGGATCTGCATCTGCAGCCTGTACCCGGCACTGATCTGGCACTCGCCAACGGTCTGCTGAACGTCGCCGTGCGTGAGCGACTCATCGATACCGATTACATCGAGCAGCGCACCAAGGGGTTCGACGCGGTGCGCAGGGCAGTGCGGTTGTATTGGCCGGACCGGGTCGAGCGCATCACAGGAGTCCCCGAAGCCGATATCGTCGCGGCGGCTCGGCTTCTGGCCGGGGCGAAGCGGGCGATGATTCTCACGGCGCGTGGCGCAGAGCAACACCGCTCCGGCACTGAGACCGTGCTGGCCTTCATCAACCTTGCGCTCGCGTTGGGCCTTGTCGGCCGGCCCTACTCCGGCTTTGCCACGATCACCGGCCAGGGCAACGGTCAGGGCGGCCGCGAACACGGTCAGAAGGCGGACCAGCTGCCGGGCTACCGCAAGCTCGACGACCCGGCGGCACGCGCGCACGTCGCAGCGGTGTGGGGGATCGACCCCGCGGATATCCCGCTGCCGGGACGTTCGGCATACGAGATGCTCGACCACATCGGCGCCGACGACGGCGTACGCGCAATGTGGGTGATGGCATCCAACATCGTTGTCTCAGCACCTCATTCGATACATATCGAGGACAAGCTCAAAGAGCTCGATTTCCTGGTCGTGTCCGACATATTCCTGTCCGAGACCGCTGCGCTCGCGCACGTCGTCCTGCCCACCGCGCAATGGGCGGAGGAATCCGGCACGATGACCAACCTCGAGGGCCGAGTGATCAGACGCCGACGCGCCGTCAGCCCACCTGCCGGGGTACGCACTGATCTGGAGGTCATCGCCGAACTCGCGAAAAAAATTGGGGTATTGGGTTTTTCGTCAGATCCCGGTGAAGTTTTTGACGAACTCGGACGGGCAAGCCGCGGCGGCAAGGCCGACTACTCAGGCATCAGTTATGAGCGGATCGACGACGAGCAGGGAGTGTTCTGGCCGTGCCCGTCGCGGCAGCATCCGGGCACGCCGCGCCTGTTCACAGAGGATTTCCCGATGCCGGACCGCCGGGCGCACTTCAACCCCGTCCAACAGCGCGGCGCAGCGGAACTACCGGACGAGAAATTTCCGTACTACCTGACCACGGGCCGGATGCTCAAGCAGTACCAATCGGGGACGCAGACGCGTCGCGTAGGCACACTTGTCGAGGCCGAACCGCACCCCGTAGCGCAGATGCACAAGACTCTCGCAAGTCAGATCGGCGCGGCCGACGGCGACAAGGTGCTGTTGCGCACGCGCCGGGGCGAAGCGGTGATGACGGTGCAGGTTGTCGACGGCATCCGGGCCGATACCGTGTTCGCCCCGTTCCACTGGGGCGGTACCGGCAACGTCAACCGGCTGACCAACCCTGTCCTGGACCCACATTCGCGTATGCCCGAGTTCAAGGTGTGCGCGGTCAGCATAGAAAGCCTTGAAAAAGCCCAAGAAAGGTCCCACGATGAATGACAGCAGTGTGCCCCGATTCCTTCAGGGCTTCTTCAGCTTCACCGGCAAGGGCTTCGACGCTCCGTTCTCCCTCGACCCTGCACTGCGCTACGTCGTCCCCACGGGCGCAACGACGCAACCGGTCTACTTCCGAGGCGGCAACTCTACCGACGAGATGATCACCGTCGTCCTGATGCGTGACGGTGCACCGATGCGGTACTTCCCCATTGCCGCCAAAGGCAATACCCACGTGTCCTTACGGGTGGTTGAGGACCTCCTCGGCGACACCGTTCTGGAGTTGTTTCTCGCCGCTGCAGAGGATGTCAGCGGCACTGTGGTCATCGATCTGGGCGTGGTCGAATTCTAAGGGGGTTCTCGCATGACAACGATCGAGATCAAACCAGAGCGCAATGGTCAGTCAGCAACGGGCAGTGCGACCTTGGTGGTGGTGGGCAATGGCATGGCGGGCGTGCGGGCGATCGAGGAGATCCTCACCCGCGGCGGTGGCGAGAAATTCTCGGTGACCGTATTCGGTGACGAGCCGTACGGCAATTACAACCGCATCATGTTGTCGAACGTCCTTGCCGGGTCCGACGACACGGCCGAGATCTTCCTGAACCCGGTGGACTGGTACTCCGACAACGACATTGATCTGCGTGCGGGCGTGCGGGTAGTGCGCATCGACCGATTCGCCCACCGCGTCTATGCCGACGATGGATCGATCATCCGGTACGACAAGCTGATCCTCGCCACCGGCAGCAGGTCGTTCTTCCCTCCGATGGAGGGAATGTGGCGGGACGACAAGAGCCTGACGCCGGGCGTTTTCGGCTTCCGCAGCCTCGACGACTGCCAGACGATGATCGACTTCGCGCGCGGCAGGACCAGGGCGGTGGTGATCGGCGGCGGGCTGCTCGGGCTGGAAGCTGCTCGCGGCCTGCAGAACCGGGGGCTTGAAGTCGACGTCGTGCATTCCCCGACGACCCTGATGAATGCCCAACTCGACGACAACGGCGGCACCATCCTGCGGCGCTCGGTCCAGGGACTCGGCATCGGAGTGCACACCGGCAAGCGCACGACGAAGGTGCTGCAGATCGATGGCGCCCTGGCCGGCGTCGAGTTCTCCGACGGCGAGACACTGCCCTGCGACATGCTCGTGGTGGCCGCGGGAATCAGGTCCAACGTCGGACTCGCGCAACGGGCGGGCCTGACAGTCGAGCGCGCCGTCGTCGTCGACGATCACATGCGCTCCGTCGATGACGACGACATCTACGCGGTCGGTGAATGCGTGCAGCACCGCGGCCAGGTGTACGGTCTCGTGGCGCCGTTGTGGGAACAGGCCGCGGTGCTGGCCGATCACATCACGGGGGTGAATCCCGTTGCCGCATATCACGGCTCGCGTATGGCGACCAAGCTGAAGGTTGCCGGCGTCGACGTCGCGTCGATGGGATTGAAAGGCCCTGAGCATGAAGACGACGAGTTCGTGCAGTACAGCGAGCCGCGGCGCGGCGTCTACAAGACCGTGGTCCTGCGGGACAACAAGCTCATCGGTGCCACGCTGGTGGGCGACGTCAGCAAGGTCGCGTTCCTGATGCAGGCCTTCGACCGTGGCCTTCCGATGCCGGACGAACGGGTCTCGCTGCTGTTCGACATCGGCACGCCGGAGGTCGCGGTGGGCGCCGCGGAGTTGTCCGACGAGGCGCAGGTGTGCAACTGCAACGGCGTGAACAAGTCGACGATCGTCCAGACCGTCCGTGAGGGTGAGAAATCGGTGACGGGCGTGATGGCCGCGACGCGAGCGGGTAAGGGCTGCGGCTCGTGCAAAGGCCTGGTCGCGCAAATCGTCGAGTGGGCCGCCGGGGGAGCCGTCGAGGAAGACCCCTCGGTGGGTTGGTATGTGCCCGGAATCCCCTACCCGAAGCCGGAGTTGATGCAGCTGATCCGTGAGCTCAAGCTGCACTCGGTGTCGTCGGTGTTCGCCGCGCTGGCTCCTGACGGGAAAGAGGACGCGGGTTCGAAGATGGCGCTGTCGTCGCTGCTGGACATGATGTGGGCCGACGAGTTCGTCGACGAACGCGACGGGCGGTTCATCAACGACCGGGTGCATGCGAACATTCAGCGCGACGGCATCTCCCTGCGCGGCCTCGGCTTCACCTATCCCGACCAGGCGAGTCCGTCGCTGAGCGACCTCGACCTGGACCTCCCCGCCGGCTCGATCGTCGCCATCGTCGGTGAGAACGGCGCGGGCAAGTCCACCCTGATGAAGACCCTCTACGGGATGCACCGCCCGGACGAGGGGACCATCGCGCTGGACGGCGAGACCGTGGTGCTGCACAGCCCCGCGGACGCGATCGCCCGCGGGGTCGGGATGGTGCACCAGCACTTCAAGCTGGCGGACAACTTCACCGTCGCGGAGAACGTCGTGCTCGGCGCCGAACCCCACCGGGGCTGGGCGCTGGACCGGCGGGAGGCGCGGCGGCGGATCCGCGAGATCGGCCGCAAGTACGGGCTGAACGTGGATCCGGACGCCCTGGTGGAGGACCTTGGGGTCGGCGACCGGCAACGGGTCGAGATCCTCAAGGTCCTCTACCGCGGCGCTCGCACGCTGATCCTGGACGAGCCGACCGCGGTGCTCGTCCCGCAGGAGGTCGACGAACTGTTCGACGCGCTGCGCGAGCTCAAGCGCGAGGGACTGTCGATCATCTTCATCTCGCACAAGCTCG
>JAVHWG010000125.1:0-3373 GCA_032159965.1 Mycobacterium sp. | reverse complement strand
TTCTCGCCAGTTCGCTGACATAACCCAGGAGTCTCGACATGAACATCCTCACCGCCATCGCCTACACGCTCGCCGGAATCCTTGCCGCGGCAATCATCTTCATCGGCGCACGCTTCATCATCGCGCCGCGCGTCGGCGCCGCCGGCTACGGAGTGCAACCAGATCTGGACCAGCCCCATGCCGGCGCCTACTTGAGCGTCAAGGGTGTCCGCGACATCGCAACGGGGCTGTTCGTCATCATCCTGATGGTCGCGGGCGCGACGCACCTGCTCGGCTGGGTGATATTGGCCGCCACGATCATTCCGCTCGCCGACGCCACCATCGTGCGCAGTAACGACGGGCCCAAGTCTATCGCCTGGGGAGTCCATGGCGGCACCGCGGCCATCATGCTTGTGACTTCTGCGCTCCTGCTTCTTTCCTAGGGCGCAGCCTGTCTCCCGTTATCGATCTCGCAAATGAATTCCCAATGCGCCTGGGAGGCACTGAAACTCCCCGACGGGCCGTATTGCGCAAGGTGGTCGCGCTGCGACGTTCCCGGCCAGGAGTGCGCTGCAGCCGCGATGGTGATGAGCCGAACCGCCGCGACATCGTCGCCGTCGTAGTAGCAAGTCGCGCGGACCCCGTCGCCGATGGTGTGGTGCTGCGGTGTCGGTCCGCACCGCGACGCGATCGCCCATCGATACACCGCCGATGCCACCGATTCAGACCAGCGTGGGCCGTCGCCGCCGTCGGGCGGATTGATCTCGTCGAGGTAGCCGTGGATGGCCAGCAGTGGGCACAGGTCACCCGACGGCGCAACGAAGCGAACCCCGCCGACGCAACACACGGACGCCATCCGATCGCCCGACGCAGCCAACACATGCGAGCTCAGTCGGGCGCCACCGGAGAATCCGCGGAGGTGAATTCGGCACGGGTCGACACCGTGTCCGTCGATGAGGCGAGTGGTGAGCGCATCGAGGAACGCCATGTCATCGGGCTCGCGACGGGCGGCGGATTCACCGGGCAGTGGACTGCCGGGCACGTTCCACGCCCAACCCGCGGGCCAGTCCGCGAGCAGGCGAAACGGAATGGCTGCCCGCGGAACGACGAAGACCGCACCGAGCGCAGCGAAAGACCGTGCATCGGTGATCGACACATGCTCCTCGGCGCTCGAGCCACTGCCGTGCAGATCGATGACGGTCGGAACCGTCGCGGGTTCGATGTTGTCGGGCTGAATCACCAGATACCGGCGAGTGATCCCCTGTACCCGAATGTCGTATTCCTTTGCCGTGACGCCTTTGACTCGGCGATCGGGCTCCGCGCCAAGCGCTTTGGGATCCTGTTCGCGGCGTTGCATGGCTGGACCCTACGCCTGTTGACCCGTGCTCCACGGCACCTCGCTCCCACTCCCGAGGGGTTGGTGCTCACGTAGACGTCCGTCCTCGTCATCAAATTCGCTTCAGCTTCCTAGCTTGTGCACAAGATCCTCTGTGGCCGGGTACAACTCACGCCATGTCCGGTACAGGGCGTCGTAGCCTGCGCGGTGAGCGGGATCAGGGGTGATCTCCGACGCGATGATGGTCCAGTCGGTATCGGGCGGTACGAGCCCGACGCCGATTGCCGCCAGCAGTGCATCGCCGTAGCTGGCGCCGATCACTTGTTCGGGAACTTGTTGCGGACGGCCGGTGACATCGGCCAGGGTCTGCGTCCACACCGTATTGCGCAATCCGCCACCGACCGCCACGGTGCGGCTAGCGGGATACGCGTCATCGAACCTGTCCAGAATCTGTCTGACTCCGAATGAAATGCCTTCGTAGACAGCACGAAACAGGTGGCCGCGACCATGGCGCAGGGTGAGTCCGGCGAACACGCCGCGAGCATCGGGATCGAAGACCGGTGTTCGTTCGCCGGCGAAGTAGGGCAGCATGACAAGGCCGTCGCTCCCAGGCGCAACAGTCCGCGCCTCGGTCGCCAACGTGTCGAACGACGCCCCACCGGTGACGGTCTGCAACCAGTTGACGAGGCTGCCTGCTGTCGAAGTTCCCGCGGCGAGGGCCAAGGTGTCCCGCTCGACGCCCGTCGTCGTCCAGAAGGTGGGATCGCTGAAGAACGAGTCGATGATCTGAACAAGGAACATGGTGGAGCCGTACATCAGCATCCGGTCGCCCGGCTTTCGGATCCCCACCGAGAACGCTTCCGCGAAAGCGTCGACGGTGCCGGCGATCACCGGCGTGCCGGCCGGAAGGCCGGTGGCGGCAGCGGCGGACTCGTGGATGGTGCCGACGACGTCGGTGGGCCATACCAGTCGGGGGAGTTGCAGGTGTCGGCAAATACGCTGTGCCCATTCGGTATTCCAGTCGAATCGCCTGATGGCGTACAGGGGATCGCATTGGCTGGCCGTATGGTGGTCCATCACGTACTCGCCGGTGAGCTTGGCCGTGATGTAGGAGTTCGAACCGTACCACCGCGCCGCCGCGGCGAAGACCTCGGGTTCGTGGCGCCTCACCCATTCCAGCTTCGGGCCGACCGCCTGGCTCGACAACACAGTGCCTGCCCGCTCCCGTATCGCGTCGGCACCCAATTCGTCTGTGAGCAAATTGATCTCGTCTGACGCCCGGGTGTCAATGCCGTAGAGGATCGCCGGACGTAACGGGCGGAGCGTCTTGTCGCAGAGCACAAGACACGGGCCGACGCCACTGACGCAGACGCCGGCCACGGCCGATCCCGTGGGTGCCTTCGCGATGAGCGCCCTGCTGATTACACAGATCTCGCGCCACCACGTCGCCTCTGCGTCGAACTCCGCCCAGCCAGGCCGTGGCAATTGCATCGAATGCGTCAAGACTTCCGATGCCACGACCGGACCCGCTGGGTCGACGAGGACACCTTTGGTACTTCCAGTGCCCATGTCGATTCCGAGCAGTAAATCCATCACTTCGCCCGAACTGGATTAGTCACCCAGCCGCCAGGGACACCACTCGATTGTTGCCTGTGTCTGCGACATACACACTGCCATCGCCCACCGCCACCGCTTCGGGACGGCTGAGGCCGGTGAACTCCAGCTCTGTGGGGGTATCCGAGCCGCCTGCCAGTTTCAGCACCCGGTTGTTGCCCGTGTCGGTGACGTACACGTTCCCAGCCCCGTCCACCGCAATGCCCTTCGGATTGTTCAGCCCTGTAAACGGGAGCGGTGTCGCGGAGTTGGTGTCTGCTGCCAGCCTCAACACCTGGTTGTTCCCGCCATCGGTGACATACACGGCATCCTTGCTGTCGACCGCGACTCCGCTCGCGCTGCTGAGACCGGTGAAGGGGAGTGGCATCGTGCTGTTGGAGCCGGCCGCGAGTTTCAGCACCCGGGCGGACCCGTCGATGATGTAGAGGTTGTCGACTCGGTCCA
>JAVHWG010000046.1:0-3196 GCA_032159965.1 Mycobacterium sp. | reverse complement strand
TCCCCGGGGTGCACATCTCCGGCGGCATCTCGAACGTGTCGTTCTCGTTCCGGGGCAATAACCCCGTCCGCGAGGCGATCCACGCGGTGTTCCTCTACCACGCCATCAAGGCCGGCCTGGACATGGGAATCGTCAACGCCGGCGCGCTGGTTCCGTATGACTCGATCGATCCCGAGTTGCGCGACCGCATCGAGGACGTCGTGCTGAACCGTCGCGAGGATGCGGCCGAACGGCTTTTGGAGATCGCGGAGCGGTTCAACAGCTCCGAGAAAGCTGACGATCCGGTGGCGGCCGAGTGGCGCAGCCTCCCGGTCCGCGAGCGCATCACCCACGCTCTGGTCAAGGGCATCGATGCCGACGTCGATGCCGACACCGAGGAGCTGAGGGCCGAGATCGCCGCCGCGGGCGGTCGCCCGATCGAGGTGATCGAGGGGCCGCTGATGGACGGCATGAATGTCGTCGGTGACCTCTTCGGCGCGGGCAAAATGTTTCTGCCCCAGGTCGTGAAGTCGGCCCGGGTGATGAAGAAGGCCGTGGCGTACCTGCTGCCGTACATCGAGGCGGAAAAAGAACAGTCCGGCACCGAGGCGAGCGCAGCGACGGGAGATGGTCGCGCTGCCGGGAAAGATACAAACGGCACGATCATCATGGCGACCGTGAAGGGCGACGTCCACGACATCGGCAAGAACATCGTCGGGGTTGTGCTGCAGTGCAACAACTACGAGGTGATCGACCTCGGTGTGATGGTGCCTGCCCAGAAAATCCTCGATGCGGCCAAGGAGCACAACGCCGACATCATCGGGCTGTCCGGCCTGATCACCCCGTCCCTGGACGAGATGGTCAACTTTGCCGTCGAGATGGAGCGTCAGGGGCTGGAGATTCCGCTGCTGATCGGTGGCGCGACCACCTCGCGCGCCCACACGGCCGTGAAGGTGTCGCCGCGTCGTAGCGGTCCGGTGGTCTGGGTCAAGGACGCTTCCCGCTCGGTCCCGGTCGCTGCCGCGCTGCTCGACGACAAGCAGCGTCCGGCCCTACTGGAGGCCACCGAGAAGGATTACGCGTCTCTTCGCGAACGGCACGCCCAGAAGAACGAGCGGCCGATGGTGACGCTGGAAAAGGCCCGCGCGAACCGGACGCCGATCGAGTGGGACGGCTACACCCCACCGGTGCCCGCCCAGGGCCTCGGCGTGCGGGAGTTCTCCGACTACGACATCGCCGAGCTGCGCGAGTACATCGACTGGCAGCCGTTCTTCAACGCGTGGGAGATGAAGGGCAGGTTCCCCGACATCCTCAACAACCCGGTCTCCGGCGAGACCGCCCGCAAGCTGTACGACGACGCCCAGGAGATGCTCGACACCCTGATCAAGGAGAAGTGGCTGACCGCCAACGGGGTGATCGGATTCTTCCCGGCGAACGCGGTCGGCTCCGGTATTGAAGACGTCGAGGTCTACACCGACGAGACCCGGACCGAGGTGTTGACCAAGTTGCACAACCTGCGCCAGCAGGGCGAGCACCGGGACGGCATCCCGAACCGGAGCCTCGGCGACTACATCGCGCCCAAGGACACCGGTCTTGCTGACTACGTCGGCGCCTTCGCCGTCACCACGGGGCTCGGCAGCCATGACAAGATCGTCGAATACAAGGCAGCCAACGACGACTACAGCGCGATCCTGCTGGAGTCGCTCGCCGACCGGCTGGCAGAAGCGTTCGCCGAACGGATGCACCAACGGGTCCGCAAGGAGTTCTGGGGATTTCAGCCCGACGAGCAGCTGGACAACGAGGCTCTCATCGGTGAGAAGTACGTGGGAATCCGCCCTGCCCCCGGTTACCCGGCCTGCCCGGAGCACACGGAGAAGACGACGATCTGGGAGTTGATGGACGTCAAGGAGCGGACCGGCATCGAGCTGACCGAGTCGATGGCGATGTGGCCCGGTGCCGCCGTCAGCGGCTGGTACTTCTCGCATCCGCAGTCGCAGTACTTCGTGGTCGGCCGGGTGTCCCAGGACCAAGTCGCCGACTACGCGAAGCGCAAGGGCTGGACCCTGAAGGAAGCCGAGCGCTGGCTCGGCCCCAACCTCGGCTACAACCCGGAGGACTGAGAGGGCGACGACGTCGTCGTCCTGACCGAGCCGAAACCCGATGCGCCCGAGCGGCTCCGCTTCACCCGAACCAAGTACCCCGTCGGCTGATGTCGGCGATTTCTGCGTGAGGGCTGTGATTCCTGCGCTGCAACGACCCTGGTGCAGAAATCGACGCCGCCGGAGCTCGATTTCGTTCAGTACGCCACACGATGACAGAATCTGGACCATGCGTGCGGTGCTGTTCGACATGGATGGCACGCTCGTCGACTCCGAGAAACTCTGGGATATCTCGCTGGCCGCGCTGTACGACCACCACGGCGGCGTGCTCACGCCCGAGGTGAGGCAGTCGATGGTCGGCGGCTCGGCGGAGGACACCATCCGCACCGTCTACACCGACCTCGGCCTCGAGCTGGATCCGGCCGCGATGGCCGAGTCCGACCGCTGGCTACACTCCTATACCGCCGAGCTGTTCGACGGCGGTTTGCCATGGTGCGACGGCGCCAAGGAGTTGTTGGAAGCTCTTTGCGCCGAGGGAACTCCGATGGCACTGGTTACCAACACCCAGCGGGAGCTCACCGCTCGAGCATTGGATACCATTGGGCGCCAGTATTTTTCAGCCACCGTTTGCGGTGATGAGGTGGCCCACGGCAAACCCGCCCCAGATGTCTATCTGCAAGCGGCGGCATTGCTTGGTTTGCCGCCGTCGGCGTGCCTGGCCGTCGAGGACTCGGTCACCGGCACCGCCGCCGCGGAATCCGCCGGATGTCCGGTGTTGGTGGTACCCAACGATGTAGAGGTGCCCCGCGGTCCGCGCCGCCATCACATTTCCTCACTGGCCGGGGTTGGGCTGGCCGATTTGCGAAGGGTTTTTGCCGAACTCAGCTCGCAGTTGGGGGAACGCTCGGCGTAAGTCCCCCCGCAGCACGTGTGCCGGTGGTAAGACAGGGGTAGTCAAGTGACCCGGATCACGCAACGCTGCGAAAGGGACGCCCATGGCAGGCTCCAATGCCCCCGTCGGAGACGAATCCTCACTACCCATCGCCGACGATGACTTCTCGTCGGGCGGGACTGCCATCCGAATCGCTTCGGTCGCCGCACTGGGCGGCCTGCTGTTC
>JAVHWG010000045.1:0-2673 GCA_032159965.1 Mycobacterium sp. | reverse complement strand
AGTTGTGCGCGACAGTGATGGACATATCCATTGCAGGTGCTTCTGCAGTCGGCGGATGCGACTCGGGGAACCACTGCGTGTAATCCTCAGGAGATTTGCCCGACGTGAACGGCCTACGTTTCTGCATTATCGGCCCTGTGGACAGCGACTCCATGCCGCCGGCCAAAATGGCGCGGCTCATTCCGGCGGCGATCTGACCCGCACCAACCGCGATGGCAGACAGGCTGGACGCGCACTGCCGGTTCACGGCGAGACCGGGAATATCGATCAGGCCGAGATCTACCGCGATGTAGCGGGCGCTATCGCCGCCGCCCTGCATCACCTCGGCCAGCACTAAGTCGTCGAAGTCCGCGGCGTTCAGCCCTGAGCGTTCGACGACCGCGGCGACCACCGGCTTTGCGAGTTCGATCGCAGGCATGTTGGCGAGTGAACCCTTGCGCGCAGTGCCGATGGCGGTGCGCGCGGCTGCCACGATGGCTGCGCGGGACGTCGATGACGGCATAACTCTCCCGGTGGTTGTCTGACAGGCGATCGCAGTCTATACCGTTAAATAGATATCGATATTTTGGGTGCGCGGCGACGGGAGACCTTGGGTGAAGACGATTGGATCCATCGACGAGGCGATCGCATTGATCGGTGCCGAACTGGGTGTCGGCAGCTGGCTGGTGATCGACCAGGACCGCATCGACCAGTTCGCCGATGTCACCGTCGACCACCAGTGGATTCACGTCGACGTAGAACGGGCCAAGACCGAGAGTCCTTATGGCGCGACGATTGCCCACGGCTTCTTGACGCTGTCGCTCATCCCCGGGCTTAGCAAGGAGAACTATCGCGTCGAGAACGCGAAGATGGGCATCAACTACGGACTCAACAAGGTGCGGTTTCTGGCCGCGGTCACCGCAGGCAGCCGGGTCAGGTTGCGCTCGGAGCTCGTCGACGCGGCCAAGGTCGCCGACGACACCGTCAACCTGACCGTCCGCCACACCGTCGAGATCGAGGGTTCGGAGAAACCGGCGGCGATCGCCGATCTGATCGCGCGGTTCGTCTTCTGATGACTAGCCTCAGCAGGGTGAGCGGCGGCCCGTTCGACGGTAAGGCGGTGCTGACCGGCGCCGGTAAGTCGCAGGTCGGGCGCCGGTTGGGCCGCACGGGACTGGACCTGACGTTAGAGGCGGTGCTGCGCGCGATCGCCGATGCAGGCTTGTCCGTCGACGACATCGACGGCATCGCCAGCTATCCCGGACCAGGCGTGCCCGACGCCGGATTCTCCGGCGCCGCGATCCAGGAGGTACGCAACGCCCTGGGACTCCGCTGCCGGTGGTACATCTCGGCGATGGAGACCGCAGGCCAGATCGGCCCTGTGATCGAGGCATGCATGGCGGTCGCCCTCGGGTTGGCCAACCACGTCGTGGTCTATCGGTCGGTGTGGGAATCGACGGCCGCCCAGCAGGCAGGCGGCGGTCGGGCGTCGGTGTTGTTCGCCGGTGGCAAGTTGCCGCCGCACTTGGAGTGGGTCGGTCCGTTCGGCGCCTTGTCGGCGGCGAACTGGTTGGCGATGCCCGCACAGCGGTACATGCACGACTTCGGGTTGACGCGCGAGCAGCTCGGTCGGATCGCACTCAACGCCCGTCGTAACGCCGGCCTCAATCCAGACGCCGTCTACCGGGAACCGATGACGATGGACGACTACCTCGGCGCCCGGATGATCTCGGAGCCGCTGTGCCTGTACGACTGCGATGCTCCATGTGACGGCGCGACGGCCGTCATCGTGTCTCGCCGCGATGCGACCAATGGGCTGCCGCGCCACCCGCTGACCGTCGAATCCGTCGGACCGGGCATGTTCGAACGTGCGACATGGGACCAGCGGTCGGACATCACCACGATGGCCGCCCACGATTCAGCGTCGACACTGTGGCAGAACACCACCATGACGCCCGGCGACGTCGACATGGCCCAGATCTACGACGGTTTCTCCTTCCTCACCGTGATGTGGCTCGAGGCGCTGGGGTTCTGCGAGCACGGCAAGGTGGGGGAGTTCATCGAGGGCGGCGAACGGATCGCGCTCGACGGCCCGCTGCCGATCAACACCAGCGGCGGTCAACTCTCGGGCGGCCGACTGCACGGCATGGGCTTCCTTCACGAGGCGTGCGTGCAGATGTGGGGCGAAGGCGGTGACCGTCAGGCGCCAAAAACGCCCGAGGTGGTCGCCGTAGGTGTTGGCGGTGGCCCGGTCGCGGGATCGATGCTTCTGAGCAGCCGATAGCCATGGCCGCAGAGGCGGGCGATGCGGCGATGACGGTGGGCGACATCGTCACCGACAACGCCCGCCGATTCCCTGACGTGATCGCCTATCGGCTCGGCGACCGCACCATCACACATGCGACGCTGCGGGAGCGCGCGACGCGACTGGCATCGGCCATGGCGGCTGCCGGTGTGCGACGGCAGGACCGCATCGCGATACTGAGCCGCAACAGCATCGAGTTCGGCGAGGTGACGGCCGCATGCCAGCTGAGCGGAATCATCTTGGCCACGGTCAACTTTCGGCTCACCCCGAGCGAAGTCCGCGACGTGCTGACCCGGGTTCGCCCCTCGATGGTCTTCTGTGCCGACGAATTCGCACCGATGATCGCCGAACTCGCACCGGACGCAATGGTGGTCTGCATGGCGGATTTC
>JAVHWG010000019.1:0-18691 GCA_032159965.1 Mycobacterium sp. | reverse complement strand
CCGATCGGGTCCAAGACCCTGGTGGAGCGGCACAACCTGGGCGTATCGAGCGCAACCGTGCGCAACGACATGGCGGTGCTCGAAGCCGAGGGATACATCGCCCAGCCGCACACCAGCTCCGGGCGGGTCCCCACGGAGAAGGGCTATCGGGAGTTCGTCGACCGCCTTGACGACGTCAAACCGCTGTCGCCGGCGGAACGACGCGCGATCCAGAACTTCCTGGAATCCGGGGTCGACCTCGACGACGTATTGCGCCGCGCCGTCCGGCTCCTGGCACAGCTGACCCGGCAAGTGGCCGTCGTGCAGTACCCGACGCTGTCCGCGTCCACCGTCCGACACGTCGAGGTGGTGGCGTTGACCCCCGCGCGGTTACTCCTCGTCGTCATCACCGACTCCGGCCGGGTCGACCAGCGCGTCGTCGAACTCGGCGACGTCATCGACGAACATCAGCTGTCGCAACTGCGGGACATGCTGGGCCAGGCCCTCGACGGCAAACGGCTGTCGGCGGCATCGGCGGCCGTGGCCGACCTGGCGTCGGAGATCGGCGGCCAGAGCACGCTCGGCGACGCCGTCGGCCGCTCGGCCTCTGTGCTGCTCGAGTCGCTGGTCGAGCATGCCGGCGATCGACTGCTGCTCGGCGGGACCGCCAACCTGACCCGCAACACCGCCGACTTCGGCGGCTCCCTGCGGCCCATCCTGGAGGCGCTGGAAGAGCAGGTCGTCGTGTTGCGGTTGCTGCAGGCGCAACAGGAGGCGGGCAAGATCACCGTCCGGATCGGGCACGAGAACGCGGTCGAAGAGATGTCCGGTACCTCCGTGGTGAGCACGACATACGGGGCCGCAGGCAATGTTTACGGCGGCATGGGAGTGTTGGGTCCCACACGAATGGACTATCCGGGAACTATCGCTAGTGTCGCCGCGGTTGCGATGTATATCGGCGAAGTCTTAGGCCGCCGATGAGCGCTCGCGCGAAGAGCAACGGTCGCGTGAGCGCTCGCGCGAAGAGCAACAACGGTTGCTAGGAAAGGTGACATGGCACGGGATTACTACGCACTGCTCGGAGTGAGCAGCAACGCCAGCGACGCGGAGATCAAGCGCGCCTACCGGCGGCTGGCCCGTGAACTGCATCCCGACGTCAACCCCGGCGAGACCGAGCGGTTTCACGAGATCCAGATCGCCTACGAGGTGCTGTCGGATCCGGAGAAGAAGCGGATCGTCGACCTTGGCGGCGACCCGATGGAGTCCGGCGGTGGCGGTGGCAACGGTTTCGCCGGGTTCGGCGGCCTCGGCGACGTGTTTGAGGCGTTCTTCGGCAGCGGCTCGTCCTCGCGTGGGCCGGTGGGCCGGGTACGTGCCGGCGCGGATTCGCTGCTGCGGTTGCGGCTCGACCTCGAAGAGTGCGCCACCGGGGTCACCAGGCAGGTGACCGTCGACACTGCCGTGCTCTGCGACACCTGTCAGGGCAAGGGTACGCACAACGGAGCAGGTCCGACGCGCTGTGACACCTGCGGCGGGCGCGGCGAGGTGCAGAGCGTGCAGCGGTCGCTGCTCGGTCAGGTCATGACGTCGCGGCCGTGCCCCACCTGCCGCGGCGTCGGTGAGGTCATCCTCGATCCCTGCCACCGCTGCGGCGGAGACGGGCGCGTGCGCGCGCGTCGGGAGATCAGCGTGAAGATCCCCGCCGGCGTGGGGGACGGGATGCGCGTGCGGTTGGCCGCGCAGGGCGAAGTCGGCCCCGGCGGTGGACCGGCGGGCGATCTTTACGTCGAGGTTCACGAGCAGGCCCATGACATCTTCCTGCGCGACGGCGACGACCTGCATTGCACTGTCGCGGTACCCATGTTCGACGCCGCACTTGGTACCAGCCTGACCGTTGACGCAATCATCGACGGCCCTACCGAGATCGCGATTCCTGCTGGCACTCAACCGAATTCGGTGGTGACACTGCGCGGGCACGGCATGCCGCATCTTCGCACGGGTGTGCGTGGGGATCTTCACGCGCACGTCGAGGTGATGGTGCCCACCCGGCTGGACCGGCACGAAGCAGACGCGTTGCGGGACCTGAAGAAGCGCCGCAGCGGCGAGGCCGCCGAAGTGAGGTCGACCAGTTCGGCCGGCGGGGGAGGCCTGTTCAGCCGGCTGCGCGAGACGTTCACCGGCCGCTAGTTGAGCGCTAGTTGAGCGCCCCTCTGTTCTACGTCGACGCGCTGCCTGCCGTCGGCGAGCAGGCGACGGTGTCGGGCGACGAGGGATTCCACGCCGCCACCGTGCGACGGATCCGTCCGGGCGAACAGCTGCTGGTCGGCGACGGCGCGGGCGAAGTCGCGTGGTGTGAGGTGGTCGAGGTGGACCGAGCGGCGCTGCGGGCGCGGGTGCTGGATCGGTGGAATGTTCCGCCGGCGTCTCCGACGGTGACGGTGGTGCAGGCGTTACCGAAATCCGAGCGCTCCGAGCTGGCAATCGAATTGGCAACCGAAGCCGGGGCCGACGCCTTCCTCGGCTGGCAGGCCGCGCGCTGCATAGCGCGGTGGGACGGCCCGAAGGCGGACAAGGGCCTCCGGCGCTGGCGGGCCGTCGCGCGATCGGCGGCGCGGCAGTCCCGTCGTGCGCACATCCCATCGGTCACGGGACCGGTTTCCACCGCGGAACTGATCACCCGCGTTAAAGGTCAGCTGACTCTGGTGCTGCACGAGTCGGCGGTCGACGTGCTCTCGGCCAAGCATGTGGCCCAGGCGGATTCCCTGCTTCTGGTGGTGGGACCTGAAGGTGGGATCACCGACGACGAATTGGCCGCGCTGACGGGCGCCGGGGCGGCTTCGGTGCGTCTGGGCCCGACGGTTCTGAGGACGTCGACTGCGGCGGCGGTTGCGCTCGGGGCCCTCGGCGTTCTCACGGGGCGCTGGCAGCATTGATCCCCGTGAGGCCCAACCCTTGGGCGTTGCCGGGCCCCGGCGGTAGACTGATCAGGTTGGCAAAGCCCCGCGACCGGCGGCTATGAGCGCTAATCGAAGAAAGCAGGCACTGGTAACCACGTGACGCCCCGCGAGACGAACGCCGCTGGAACCCCAACAGTTCGCAGCAGCATCGAGGTTCCGCCCGAGCTCATCATGGGCCTGCTGGGCTCCGCCGACGAAAACCTCAGGGCTATGGAGCGCACGCTGTCTGCGGATCTGCATGCCCGCGGAAATACCGTCACCCTCTCCGGACCCCCAGCCGACGTCGCGCTGGCCGAGCGCGTCGTCACCGAACTGATCGCCCTCGTGTCGGGCGGCCAGGTCCTGACTCCGGAAGTGGTGCGCCACAGCATCGCGATGCTGACCGGTGACGCCTCCGAATCGCCGGCTGAGGTCCTCAGCCTCGATGTTCTGTCCAGGCGCGGCAAGACGATTCGGCCGAAGACTCTGAACCAGAAGCGCTACGTCGACGCGATCGACACCAACACCGTCGTCTTCGGCATCGGACCGGCCGGCACCGGTAAGACGTACCTGGCGATGGCCAAGGCGGTCAACGCATTACAGAGCAAACAGGTGACGCGGATCATTCTCACCCGGCCCGCGGTGGAAGCCGGCGAGCGCCTGGGATTCCTGCCCGGCACCCTGTACGAGAAGATCGACCCGTATCTGCGGCCGCTGTACGACGCGTTGCACGACATGATGGACCCCGAGGTCATCGGAAAGCTGATGACTGATGGCGTGATCGAGGTCGCGCCGCTGGCGTTCATGCGTGGCCGCACGCTCAACTCGGCGTTCATCGTTCTCGACGAGGCTCAGAACACCACGCCGGAGCAGATGAAGATGTTCCTCACCCGGCTGGGCTTCGATTCGAAGATGGTCGTCACCGGCGATGTCACCCAGGTCGACCTTCCCGGCAACACGACTTCGGGATTGCGTTCCGCCGTCGGCATTCTCGACGGTATCGACGGAATTCACGTCGCCGAGCTCACAAGTGCCGACGTGGTGCGTCACCGCTTGGTGTCCGACATCGTCGACGCGTATGCGCGCGCAGAGGACTCGTCTCTGACGATGAACCGCGCGCAACGGCGGGCCGCCGGTGCGCGTCCACACAGGACGCCGTAGTGAGCATCGAAGTCGCCAACGAGTCAGGACTCGACGTCTGCGAGGACGAACTCGTCAGCGTCGCACGGTTCGTCATCGCGCAGTTGAACGTCAACCCCGACGCCGAGCTGTCGATGGTGCTCCTGGACAGCTCGTCGATGGCCGATCTCCACATGCGGTGGATGGATCTGCCGGGGCCGACGGACGTGATGAGCTTTCCGATGGATGAGCTGGAACCGGGCGGCAGACCCGACGCGCCGGAACCCGGTCCCGCCATGTTGGGCGACATCGTGCTGTGCCCCGAGTTCGCCGCCGAACAAGCTGCCACAGCGGGGCATTCGCTCGGCCAGGAGCTTGCGCTGCTGACCGTTCACGGCGTGCTCCACCTGCTCGGCTACGACCACGGCGAGCCGGACGAGGAGAAAGAGATGTTCGCGCTTCAGCGCCAGCTGCTCGAGGCGTGGGTCGCCAAGCAGGTGGAGGCGTATCACCAGGATCGCCAGGATGAGAAAGACCGTCGGCTGCTGGACAAGTCAAGATACTTCGACGAGCCGTGAGCGGATTCGAATCGCTGTTCGGCGCGATCATTCTTGTTGCTCTCGGGGGGCTCTTCGCCGCCATCGACGCCGCCGTGAGTACGGTGTCGATCGCCCGGGTGGAGGAAATGGTGCGCGACGAGCGGCCAGGTGCGGTCCGGCTGGCGCGAGTGATCGCCGAGCGGCCGCGCTACATCAATCTCATTGTGTTGCTGCGCATCACGTGCGAGGCAGCGGCAACGGTCCTGCTTGTCGCGTTCCTCTGGGACGACCTCGGTCTGAAATGGGGCCTGGTGGTGGCTGCGGCGGCCATGGTGGTCGTCAGCTTTGTGTTCATCGGCGTCGGGCCGCGCACTCTGGGCCGTCAGCACGCGTATTCGATCGCCCTGGCGTCCGCGGTTCCGCTGCAGGCGATTTCAGTGCTGCTGACCCCGATCAGCCGGCTGCTCGTGGTGCTGGGCAATGCGCTCACGCCCGGCCGCGGATTCCGCAACGGGCCGTTCGCCTCCGAGATCGAACTGCGCGAGGTCGTCGACCTGGCACAGCAGCGCGGCGTGGTGGCCCCCGACGAGCGCCGGATGATCGAGTCGGTGTTCGAGCTCGGCGACACTCCCGCGCGCGAAGTCATGGTGCCGCGCACCGAGATGGTGTGGATAGAGACCGGCAAGAGCGCCGGGCAGGCGACTTCGCTCGCCGTCCGCAGTGGACACTCCCGCATCCCCGTGATCGGCGAGAACGTCGACGACATCGTCGGTGTGGTGTATCTGAAAGACCTCGTGCAGCAGACGTACTACTCCAACAACGGCGGACGCGACACCAAGGTCGACGATGTGATGCGCAAGGCGGTGTTCGTGCCGGATTCCAAGCCGCTCGACGCGCTGCTGCGGGAGATGCAACGCACCCGCAACCACATGGCGCTGTTGGTCGACGAGTACGGGGCGATTGCCGGGCTGGTCACCATCGAGGACGTGCTGGAGGAGATCGTCGGTGAGATCGCGGACGAATACGACACCGACGAGGTCGCGCCGATAGAAGATCTGGGGGACAAGAACTTCCGGGTGTCCTCGCGCTTGCCGATCGAAGACGTCGGTGAACTCTACGACGTCGAATTTCCCGACGGTCTTGACGTCGACACCGTCGGCGGCCTCCTGGCCCTCGAACTGGGTCGGGTGCCGCTCCCGGGCGCGGAGGTGACGTCGCACGGATTGCGACTGCGCGCCGAAGGCGGACACGACCAGCGTGGTCGTGTGCGAGTGGGCACAGTGCTGATCAGCCCGGAGAAGCCGGAGGACAACGGTGGCTGAGCAGCTCGCCGAGGAGGACGCGAAGCTCGTGGTCCTGGCCAGAGGAGCAATGGCCCGCGCCGAGGCGACGAACGGGGCAGCGGTGCGGGATGCCGACGGCCGCACCTATGCGGGCGCGCCCGTCGAGTTGTCGGCGCTGCGCCTCTCGGCGCTGCAGGCAGCGGTCGCCGCGGCGGTGTCCAGCGGGGCGACCGGACTTGAGGCGGCAGTGCTCGTCGGAGGTGACGCCGAGGACATCGGCGTGGCAGCAGTTCACGAGCTCTCAGCCGACGCCACTGTGATCGTCACCGACCGCGGCGGGAACGTCATCCCATGACGCCGAAACTGCGCACAGATCGCGATGTGGGCAAAAAATGCGATCTCCCAGCAGTCTCGGCGGGGGCCTGACGCCGTGAGTGGGGCTGAGTTCCGCTCCGGTTTCGTCTCTTTCGTCGGCCGCCCGAACACCGGCAAGTCGACGCTGACGAATGCCCTGGTGGGCGCGAAGGTCGCGATCACGTCGAACCGTCCGCAGACCACTCGGCACACGATTCGCGGGATCGTGCACCGGGAGGACTTCCAGATCATCCTCGTCGACACCCCCGGGCTGCATCGGCCCCGGACATTGCTCGGACAGCGGCTCAACGACTTGGTGAAGAGCACCTACTCGGAGGTCGACGTCATCGGATGGTGTGTGCCGGCCGACGAGGGGATCGGGCCGGGCGACCGCTGGATCTTCGAGCAGATCCGCGCGGTGGCACCCAACACGAAGCTGGTGGTTGTCGTCACCAAGATCGACAAAGTGTCGAAAGCCAAGCTGGCCGAACAACTTACCGCAGTGAGCCAGCTGGTCACCGACACCGCCGCCGACATCGTGCCGGTGTCGGCGACAACCGGCGAACAGGTCGACGTTCTGATCGACGTGCTGGCGTCCAAGCTCCCTCCGGGTCCGGCGTTCTACCCGGACGGCGAGTTGACGGACGAGCCCGAGGAAGTCCTCATGGCCGAGTTGATTCGCGAAGCCGTGCTGGAGGGTGTGCACGACGAGCTTCCGCATTCGCTCGCGGTCGTCATCGACGAGGTCAGTCCGCGCGAAGGGCGTGATGACCTGATCGACGTGTACGCAATCTTGTACGTCGAGCGAGACAGCCAGAAGGGCATCGTGATCGGCAAGGGTGGCGCCCGGTTGCGTGAGGTCGGCACCGCCGCGCGCACGCAGATCGAGAAGTTGCTCGGGACCAAGGTTTATCTCGACCTGCGCGTGAAGATCGCGAAGAACTGGCAGCGCGACCCCAAGCAGTTGGGGCGCCTCGGCTTCTAGGTGTGCGGGCGTAGGCGCACCAGCTGACTAGGGCGTCACAAAGTTGTAGCGCGCAACGTTGTAGCGCGCAACGTTGTAGCGCGCAATGTTTCAGCGCGCAAAGTCAGGACAAAGGTGGGTGGTCGCCGCGCTGACGAACAGAGTCCCCTGACTGAAGCCGTAACGCTTTTCCACGGCACTCATTTCGTCGAGGACAGACACACCGCCCCTGAGATCTGCGCACACGGCGTTGCCGGCCGCGAGTGTCTCGGCTGGTGTCTTGCCGGGCAGGCTGACATTGTTTATGCGGAGCTCGTCGAGGAACGGACTGGAAGCGGGAGTCGTCGCAGTGGTACCGGCGGGCACCACTGCCGCGCACCGGCCTGGCGCGTGCTCGGTCAGCGGAACCGGCTTGCCGTCCACGGTGATGACGCAGTCGTGGGTGCCGGTCTTGTCCGTCCAATTGAGCGCTACCAGCTGTCCGCTGCTGGCATTCACCGTCTGCGACCATGGCAGCTTGACCCACGTCGTGTCGTTCGGCGGGTATACCGGGGTGCCGGGATCGGGGATGACAGAAAAGGCGTCGCCGGCTCCGGTGATCTGAAAGGTGACTCGATGCTGGTCGTCTGCCGCTGCAATTTGTGGTACGGCCAACGCGGCGGTACTCAGTACTCCAATGGCAAGGAACGTCAGCAAACCTGTCGCCGAACGGGTTTGGGTCATGGCTTCTCCTAGTTTAGTGGCCGCACCTGGCACTGCGTGTCGGCGCGAAGTCCCCTTCCTGCGCGCACGGTATCACTCAGGAAAAAACCTCGTGGTCGAATCGTCCCCAATTCCTGGCGGCCATCTCGCGTTTAGCATCTCGACCGATACGAATTAGTTTCGTGCATCAGCGTTAAATGCTCATGACCATTAGAAGTCCGTTCCTGCGCCACCATTCGAAGGCCACAGGTTCTGGCGTCCTTCGTCAGCGTTGGAATATGCACTGGGTGTCGGTGCCCGGTGCGTGTTCGACCACCACTTTGTCGTCCACGGTGATCTTGCAGCCCTTGGGGTTGTCATCCCTGCTCGTCCAGTTCAGAACTACGTACTTTGCATCCGCCGGCATGGGGAAGGTCTTCGAGAACGGAAGCGTCGCATGGTCGGTTGCGAGTTGCCCGAAAGGGTCTGACCAGATGGCGTAGACATCACCTGATCCGTTGACCTCCAGTGTGATTCTCCCCGCAGGCTGCACCGACGAAGAGGACGAGGTGGAAACCGGCTGTGCGGAGGTGCTTTGTGGCGGATGCTTCGTGTTGTCACCACATCCCGATACCCCGACGACAAGGGCAATGACGGCAGCTGACATCGGCAGAAGTATCGAGTTCTTGGTCGCGGTCGACATGCTGTGTGCCTCCTGTTGGCGGTGTCGTCCAAGTCTGGACGGCGGCCTCGGCCACCCGCTGCCAAATGCCTGAAATGGCTGGTGTTCAACCGGCGCTGCCTACCACCTCCGTCGGCCAGTGGTGCAAGACTTGCCCAATGCGGTTGTACCGGGACCGGGCGGTCGTGCTGCGCCAGCACAAACTCGGCGAGGCTGACCGGATCGTCACCTTGCTCACCAGTGAGCACGGGTTGGTTCGCGCGGTCGCCAAGGGTGTGCGACGGACGCGCAGCAAGTTCGGCGCCCGGCTGGAGCCGTTCGCCTACATCGACGTCCAGCTGCACCCCGGCCGCAACCTCGACATCGTCACCCAGGTGGTCTCGATCGACGCGTTCGCCACCGACATCGTCAGTGACTACGGCCGCTACACATGCGCGTGCGCGGTACTGGAAACCGCCGAACGACTGGCAGGGGAGGAGCGCGCACCTGTTCCGGCGTTGCATCGGCTCACGGTCGGTGCGTTGCGCGCAGTCGCGGACGGCGTACGGGCCCGTGAACTGGTTCTGGACGCATATCTGTTGCGCGCCATGGGAATCGCCGGGTGGGCGCCGGCACTCACCGAGTGCGCCCGTTGCGCGGCACCCGGACCGCACCGCGCCTTCCACGTCGCCGCGGGCGGCAGCGTGTGCGTGCACTGCCGACCGGCGGGGTCGTCCACGCCACCGGCAGGCGTGCTGGATCTGATGTCTGCACTGCACGACGGTGACTGGGACTTCGCGCAGGGCGCGCCGTATTCGTATCGCAGCCAGGCCAGTGGTCTGGTGGCCGCGCACCTGCAGTGGCATCTCGAACGGCAACTTCGGACGTTGCCTCTGGTGGAACGCGCGTCGCGGGTCGAGAATGCGGTCGCCGACCATCCAGTGCAGGTGGTCAGGCAGGATGTTGCCCATGGCACGGAATCCGGTGGGCAGCTCGTTGCTGGGAGCTGACAAACGGCAGCGGGCCCGCAAGAAGAAGTCAGAGTTTCCCCAGCTGCCCGCCGCACCGGATGACTATCCGACCTTTCCCGACAAAACGTCGTGGCCTGTCGTCTTCCCGGACTTGCCGGCTGCGCCGGCCGGTGGCCCCCGCCGTCCGCCACAGCACACGTCGAAAGCGGTCGCCCCCCAGATCCCGGCGGAACAGCTGCCCAACCACGTCGCAATCGTGATGGACGGCAACGGCCGTTGGGCTACTCAGCGAGGGCTGCATCGCACTGAGGGCCACAAGATGGGCGAGGCCGTGCTGATCGACATCACCTGCGGTGCAATCGAGTTGGGTATAAAGCACTTGTCGGTGTATGCCTTCTCCACAGAGAACTGGAAGCGGAGCCCCGAGGAGGTCCGTTTCCTGATGGGGTTCAACCGCGAGGTGGTGGCGCGCCGCCGGGTGAATCTCGACGCGATGGGCGTAAACATGCGGTGGGTCGGCTCCCGACCGCGCATGTGGCGCAGCGTCATCAAGGAATTCGAGATCGCCGAGCAGATGACCGTCGACAACGACGTCATCACCGTGAACTACTGCGTCAACTACGGCGGCCGTGCCGAAATCGCGGAAGCGGCAAAGCACATCAGCCGCGAGGTGGCCGAGGGCATACTGAACCCGGACCGGATCACTGAGGCGACCGTCGCGCGTCACCTTCAGCGCCCCGACATCCCCGACGTCGATTTGTTCATCCGCACATCGGGGGAGCAGCGGGCCAGCAACTTCATGCTCTGGCAGGCGGCATACGCCGAATACGTGTTCCAGGACAAGCTTTGGCCCGACTACGACCGGCGCGACCTGTGGGCGGCCTGCGAGGAGTATGTGAACCGCAACCGCCGCTTCGGCAGAGTCGAATGATATGCCTGAGCGGCAGAGCCGAATGATATGCCTGAGTGGCAGAGCCGAATGACGTTGCAGGAGCGCCTCAAGACGGTGCTCGACGGCATCGTGCCGGTCACCGAGGAGGACGACGGCGCACTCACCGTGCAGCACGACGGCACATTGGCATCGCTGCGGGTGGTGAACATCTCCGAAGGGCTGGAGCTGATTTCGCTGTCGCAGATCCTCGCGTGGGACGTGCCCATGGACCGCCGGGTCCGGACCAAAATCGCCGAACACGCGCGCAACACCATGCTCGGCACGGTCACGCTGATCGAGAAAAAGCGAATCGGGGAAGTGCTGCTGCGCTACAACTTTCCCGGTGCCGGTCTCACCGATGATGCCCTGTTGACCCTGATCCTTCTGGTCCTGTCGACCGGTGCCGACGTCCGGCGCGGGCTGACCGAGTAAGTCGGGCCGTCACGCCCGCCTGGCGCAGTCGCCACAGACACCGAAAATCTCGATGGTGTGGCTGGCATCCGAGAAGCCATGTGCAACAGCAATATTGGCGGCCCACACCTCGACCTCGCCGCCCTGTATCTCGACAGTGAAGCCGCAGTTGCGGCACACCAGGTGATGGTGATGCTGCGTCGAGCAGCGGCGGTAGACAGACTCGCCGGTGTCGGTGCGCAGCGTGTCCACAGCGCCTGCCGCGGACAACCCCTGCAAAGTGCGGTAGACCGTCGTCAAGCCGATGTTGTCGCCGCGGCGGCGCAACTCGTCGTGTATCTCCTGAGCGGAGCGGAACTCGTCGAGCGACTCCAACAACGCGGTGATCGCCGCGCGTTGCCGGGTGCTGCGAACGCCGGCTCCGGTCACCGGCGGTCCTCCTGGGCATGGGTCACGGCGGCGATCGCGATCTGCGCGAGGTGCTGGTCGACGAGCCGGTAGAGCACTTCGCGGCCCGATCGTTCCCCGGCGACCACGCCCGCCGCCTTGAGGATCCGAAGGTGCTGGCTGACCAGCGGCTGGGGCACGCCCAGCCCGTCGACGAGCTCGTGCACGCATCGCTGCGACTCAAGCAGTTGCAGCACAATGGCGATGCGCACCGGAGCGGCCAGCGCTCGCAGGATGTCGCTGGCGGTTTCCAGCACGTTCCGCGCGGGCGCCGTCGTCTCGGTCGAATTGGAAATGGTTTCCATTAGACCGCCAGATTACATGCGTGACCACGCATATGGAATGCCCGCTAGGGTGGTGAGCCGTGGCGTCCGTCATCGATACCGTCGTCAACCTGGCCAAGCGGCGTGGGTTGGTGTACCCGGCCGGCGAAATCTACGGCGGCACAAAGTCGGCATGGGACTATGGGCCGTTGGGCGTCGAGCTCAAGGAGAACATCAAGCGTCAGTGGTGGCGTGCTGTGGTGACCGGCCGCGACGACGTCGTGGGCCTCGACAGTTCGATCATCCTGCCCCGTGAGGTCTGGGTGGCATCGGGGCATGTGGAGGTCTTCCACGATCCGCTGGTCGAATCGCTGATCACGCACAAGCGTTATCGCGCAGACCATCTCATCGAAGCGTACGAAGCCAAGCACGGCCACCCGCCACCCAACGGCCTGGCCGACATCCGCGACCCGGAGACGGGCGAGCCCGGACAGTGGACCGAACCGCGCGAATTCAACATGATGCTCAAGACCTACCTCGGGCCCATCGAGACCGAAGAGGGTCTGCACTACCTGCGGCCGGAAACCGCGCAGGGCATCTTCGTGAACTTCGCGAACGTCGTCACCACGTCGCGTAAGAAGCCCCCGTTCGGGATCGGGCAGATCGGTAAGAGCTTCCGCAACGAGATCACGCCGGGCAACTTCATCTTCCGCACGCGCGAATTCGAGCAGATGGAGATGGAGTTCTTCGTCGAGCCGGCAAGCGCGCCGGAGTGGCACCAATATTGGATCGACACCCGGCTGCAGTGGTACGTCGACCTGGGCATCGACGCGGACAACCTCCGGCTTTACGAGCACGCCAAGGACAAGCTGTCGCACTACTCGGACCGCACCGTGGACATCGAGTACAAGTTCGGGTTCCAGGGCAATCCGTGGGGCGAACTGGAAGGTGTGGCCAACCGCACCGACTTCGACTTGAAGACGCATTCGCAGCACTCCGGCGTCGATCTGTCCTTCTACGACCAGGGCTCCGACACCCGGTACACCCCGTATGTCATCGAGCCCGCTGCCGGGCTGACCCGCTCGTTCATGGCGTTTCTCATCGACGCGTACACCGAGGACGAGGCGCCGAATGCCAAGGGCGGCATGGACAAACGCACGGTGTTGCGCCTCGACCCTCGTCTGTCGCCGGTGAAAGCGGCGGTGCTGCCGCTCTCGCGCCATGCCGACCTGTCGCCCAAAGCACGGGATTTGGCAGCCGAGCTGCGCAAGTCGTGGAACATCGAGTTCGACGACGCCGGGGCGATCGGGCGGCGGTATCGCCGTCAGGACGAGATCGGCACGCCGTTCTGCGTCACCGTCGACTTCGACTCGCTCGACGACCACGCGGTGACTGTGCGCGAACGGGACGCGATGACGCAGGAGCGCGTTCCAATGAGTGCGGTCACCGAGTACCTGGGCGCACGGCTTCCTCGCTAGAAGCGGCCGCCCCCGCCCATGAAGCCGCCGCCTGAGGAGCCCCCCGATCCGCCGAAGCTGGTCGGGATCCAGCCGCCGCCGATGCCGCCACCCCTGCCCCCGAAGCCGCCGCTCAGAATGTTGCCGATGATGATTCCGCCGATGATCGCGCCCGCGTTCGAGCCGCCGCCGCCACCGCCGTACCTTCCCGCGTAGCTCTGCTGGGCGCTCTGAACGTCGGCATTGGCCAGCGACTGTGCCTGCGCAGCCAGCATCGACGCGCCGTTCGCGTACGCCATTGCCTGGTTCACGTCCGATGCGCGGTTTGCGTGTGCGCCGTCGAGCTGGCGCGCCGCCTCCGCCAGCCTCGTGCGCGCCTCCGGGCCGATGCTTCCGCGGCGCGTGTCGATGTAGTCCGACACCGCGCGGACCCGGGATTGCGCGGTGAACAACGCCTGGTCGAGGGCGCGGGTGAGTCGTACGGCGGCCTCCCGCTCCTCTTCCACGCCGGCCAGGAGCCGGTCCAGTTCCGCGTCGGCCCGGGTCAACTGGGTGAACGCGCCGAGGGGGTCGGTGGCTCCGGTGGCCTGCGCGTTGGCGACCGCTTGGGCCGCGGCGTCCCGCGCCGTGGTCAGCTGCTCGGCCTGAGGGACA
Organism: Mycobacterium sp.; assembly: GCA_032159965.1. Lineage (GTDB taxonomy): Bacteria > Actinomycetota > Actinomycetes > Mycobacteriales > Mycobacteriaceae > Mycobacterium. The sequence goes on along the minus strand of JAVHWG010000019.1, from coordinate 5,041 downwards.
TTGCCCTGGCGGAACTGGGCGTCAGCCTGCTGGATCCCGTTCTGGATGTCGGCGATCGCCTCGGGCAGCGTCGCGGCGGCGTGCTTGATGTCACTTTCGGCGCTGTCGACGGCGTCGAGCAACGACCGTGCCTGACCCAGTGCCGACTCGGCTGCGCGCACGGAGTCGACGAGCCCGCCCTGCTGACCGGGCATGGGGTGTGTCGCAAGCTCTCTCGCCCTGGTGATGTTGTCGTCGGCGAACGTGATCCGTTCCTGTGCGGTGTTGACGTTGCCCGCCACCGCTGTCAGTGCCGCGTCGTCGAATTCGTTGTGCAGCGTCGCCAGTTTCTCCCGCGACGGCGTGGTCCTCGCGGTGAGGTCTACGAGCTGCTGGGTGAGCGAATCCAATTTCGACGGTGCATTGATCACCAGGTCCCTTAGCTGCTCGAAAGCCGTTGTCTGAGCGTCGAGCTCCCGATCGGCGGTGGCCGCGGACGTGATGACGCGTGTCAGCATCTCGCGACGCTGTCGGGAGCTTTCCGGTATCGCGTCGTCAAGTTGCTGGCGCAGCGAAAATGCTTGTGCAAGAGTCGATTTGGCGTTCGCGACGGCGCGGGTGAAAGGCTCGGTTCTGGCGTCGCCGAACTCTTCGACGGCCAGTGCCAGCTCGTTGTCACTGGTACGCACGGCGTTGTCGACGTCGACGACCATCGACTTGGAAAGGTCGTCAAGCGCGTCGACGGACAGCGCCGCAAGCGCGTTGGGATCTCCCGGGTCCACCCGACGGGCGGCTTCGGCCTCGGCCGCACGCCTGCGCCGGCGCCGCCAGCGCACGAACAGCAACAAGCCCGCGATGCCCAGGAGGACGACGCCAACGAAGGCCAGCAGCCCGACCCAGGACACGCTGCCCTCGGACCCGGCGGCGTTCAGGCCGTCGGCCGCAGCCACTGCCGCGGCGGCCCAGTCGCCGGTGTGTAACGCCGGTTCGATTTTGTCGCGTTGCAGGCTGCTGACCTGGCTTGCTTTAATGCTCGTGACGGAGTCGGGCACTCGGAACCAGTACGCGCGCGCATCGGTCGCCACTGCAAGCAGCGAGTCGTATCCGCTCAGACCGCTTGTCCGATAAGTCATTTGGGCCCATGCCTGCGGGTCCTGGTCGGAGAAGTCGCGAACGTACACCACCCACAGCCGGATCTTGCGGTCTCTGTACAGATTGTCGACCGCGGTCTGCACCTCGGTACGGGCCGCCGCGCTCAACGCACCGGCCCGGTCGGTGACCTGTCCGGACAGCCGGAACGGCGGGTCCGCGACAACCTGAGGTGCGACCAGCAGAGCGACGGTGAGCATCGAGAGAAGAAGGCCGAGCAGTCGTGCGGCGGCAGAGCGCATGTTCGCCAATCTAATGTGACACACGTTCGGCAAGAACGGTGCTGGCAGACTGTGCGTCGGTGACCGCTAAACAGCACTGGTACAACGCGCACGACCACGAGCGGATGGTGGTCGAGGCGCCGAAGGCGGCCGCGTTGCCCGGCACGGGGTCAGAGCACCGCACCGACTTCGCCCGTGATCGCGCCCGCGTTCTGCACAGTGCGGCGCTGCGCCGGCTGGCCGACAAAACCCAGGTCGTCGGTCCACGCGAGAGCGACACCCCGCGCACCCGGCTCACTCATTCGCTCGAGGTGGCCCAGATCGGGAGGGGGATGGCCGTCGGACTCGGTTGCGATCCCGACCTGGTGGACATGGCGGGCCTCGCCCATGACATCGGGCATCCGCCGTACGGGCACAACGGCGAGAAGGCGCTCGACGAGTTCGCCGCCGACTACGGAGGGTTCGAGGGCAACGCCCAGAACCTACGGATCCTGACTCGGCTGGAGCCCAAAACCCTTGACGCTCAAGGAATGAGTGCCGGTTTGAACCTGACCCGGGCTGCACTCGACGCGGTGACAAAGTACCCGTGGATGCGCCGAAGCGGCGGCGGAAAGTTCGGTGCATACCGCGAGGACGCCGACGTGCTGGCATGGGTGCGTGACGCAGCGCCGGAGGGCCGACCGTGCCTGGAAGCGCAGGTGATGGACTGGGCCGACGATGTCGCGTACTCGGTGCACGACGTCGAGGACGGCGTCATCTCCGGGCGCATCGATCTGCGGGTGCTCGCTGACGACGACGCCGCCGCCACACTCGGTCGGCTCGGGCAGAGCGCGTTCGCCGGACTGGTTGCCGACGACCTGGTCAGCGCGGCCGGACGGCTGTCGCAGCTGCCGGTGGTAGCCGCTGTGGGCAAGTACGACGCGACGTTGGCATCCTCGGCCGCGCTGAAGGGGCTGACCAGCGAACTGGTCGGCCGGTTCGCTTCGGCGGCTATCGCGCAGACGCGGGCCGCGGCGGGCGAAGGCCCGTTGGGCCGCTATGACGCCGTCCTGCAGGTGCCCGAACTCGTGCGGGCAGAGGTCGGGGTGCTCAAGATCCTGGCGCTGCAGTTCATCATGTCCGACCCGCGGCATCTTCGGCTGCAGGAGCGGCAGCGGGAACAGATCCACGAAGTCGCGCACTGGCTGCTCGCGGGCGCTCCCGCCACACTCGACCCGATGTTCGCGCCCGAGTTCAACGCCGCGGCTGATGACGGGCAGCGGCTGAGGGTCGTCGTCGACCAGATCGCCTCATTCACAGAGGGTCGGTTGGAGCGTCTGGAGCGCGCCTAAACTAAGCCGGTGGCCGGCACTCGGATCTCCGATCGTGATATCGCCGCCATCCGCGAACGCAACCGCATCGACGAGGTCGTCGGCGACTACGTGCAACTGCGGCGTGCAGGCGCCGACTCGTTGAAGGGCCTCTGCCCGTTCCACGATGAGAAGTCGCCGTCGTTTCACGTTCGGCCCAATCACGGTCACTTCCACTGCTTCGGCTGTGGTGAGGGCGGCGACGTGTACGCGTTCATCCAGAAGGTCGAACACGTCACCTTCGTCGAGGCGGTCGAGCGGCTGGCAGACCGGATCGGCTACACCATCACCTACACCGGCGCCGTTTCCAATGTGCAGCGCGATCGGGGCAGTCGCAGCCGGTTGATCGCGGCGAACGCGGCCGCGCACGAGTTCTACGCCGAAGCGCTGCAGTCCGCAGAGGCCGCGCCAGCCCGCCAGTACCTGATCGACCGGAATTTCGATGCCGAGGTGGCTCACCGCTTCGGCTGCGGATTCGCCCCCTCAGGGTGGGACTCGCTGACAAAACACCTGCTACGCAAGGGTTTTGAGTTCAAGGAGCTGGAGGCGGCCGGACTGTCACGTGAGGGCAGGCGCGGACCCATGGACCGTTTCCACCGGCGCCTTCTGTGGCCGATCAGGGCCAGCAGCGGCGAGGTCATCGGCTTCGGTGCCCGACGGATCTTCGACGACGACCAGATGGAAGCCAAATACGTCAACACCCCGGAGACCGTGCTTTACAAGAAGTCTGCGGTGCTGTTCGGGCTCGATATGGCCCGGCGCGACATCGCCAAAGGGCACCAGGCCGTCGTGGTGGAGGGCTACACCGACGTCATGGCGATGCACCTGGCCGGCGTGACAACCGCAGTGGCGTCGTGTGGCACCGCGTTCGGCGAGGAGCACCTCGCGATGTTGCGCCGACTCATGATGGACGACAGTTTCTTTCGCGGCGAGCTGATCTACGTGTTCGATGGCGACGAAGCGGGCAAGGCGGCAGCGCTCAAGGCGTTCGGTGGAGAACAAAGCCTCGCGGGACAGTCATACGTCGCGGTTGCCGCGGACGGCATGGACCCGTGCGATCTTCGCCTGAAGGCCGGCGACGGCGCGCTGCGCGATCTGGTGGCCCGGCGCTCCCCGCTGTTCGAGTTCGCGATCCGCTCGGCATTGTCGGAGATGGACATGGAAAGTGCCGAGGGCCGCGTCGGGGCGTTGCGACGTTGTGTGCCGATGGTGGCCCAGATCAAGGATCCGAGCCTGCGCGACGAGTACGCTCGACAGCTCGCTGGATGGGTGGGCTGGGATGATGTCGCACAAGTGATTTCGCGAGTGCGTGAAGAGGCCGGGCACAAAGGTGGCCGCCGGAATTCAGTCGCACGAGTGTCGGCCCGGGGCGCCGCGCGGGACGTCGCGACCGCAGCGCAGTCAGTGCAGCGCCCCGATCCCGCCGACCCGACGCTGTGGCCCCAACGCGAGGCGCTCAAAGGTGCGCTGCAGTACCCGGCGCTGGCCGGACCGGTGTTCGACTCGTTGACGATCGAGAACTTCACGCATCCGGCCTACTCCGCGGTGCGTGCCGCCATCGAGTCGGCGGGCGGCACGTCGACCGGACTGGCGGGCGCCGAATGGCTCGACGTGGTGCGCCAGCATGCGGCGGCGGCGGCCAGCGTGGTGACCGAGCTCGGGGTGGAGGCCATCCGCGTCGACGACGACGAGAAGCTGCCGCGCTACATCGGCGGCGTGATGGCTCGTCTGCAAGAGGTGTCAGTGGGACGGCAGATCGCCGAGGTGAAGTCGAAGCTTCAGCGCATGTCACCGATTGAGCAGGGTGACCAATACCATGCGCTGTTCGGCAAACTGGTGGCGATGGAGTCCTACCGACGCAGCCTGCTGGAGCAGGCGTCGGGCGACGGCAACGACCTGACGGCGTAGGGTACGCGCCATGTCGATTCGACGGGTCGTATACCTGGTCGGACTTGTGGCAGCAGTCGGTTTGACGACAATCCCGAACCCGTCGGTCACTGATGTCGACGCTTCGTGCCGGTCGGCGTTCGGCTCACTCAACGACGGCCTCTGCCTTGACGGGCCCTCGGCGCCGGCTCCGCAGTTTCCGGCCATAGGTGTGGGCCCGACGGACGGTGGCGGTCCCGGCTTGACGACCGGCCCACTGTTTCCGAGTCAGACCATCGGCGGTGAAATTCCGATCGCTTGACTCTCAGTCTCCTCGGCGCGAGAAGGTTGGGAAAAGAGCGGCTAGGCCTGCGGCGTGTCCGGCTGCAGCACCGCTGTCCGGCTGTCGATCTCGGTCAGGGTGACCATTGCCGGGTCGGGCGAGAGCCGGTCTGCGACCTTGCGCCGTCCTGCATC
>JAVHWG010000007.1:0-5629 GCA_032159965.1 Mycobacterium sp. | reverse complement strand
AGCTGGAGACCGACGAGTACTACCCGCTGCACCCGCACAGCCGGATGGTCAACCGGGTCAAAGTGCATCCGCAAATGATCATCGAGAACGCCGCCGACCCGTATCACGTGCAGTTCGTGCACAAGGCCGACAGCGCCGCGAACACCACCTCGTTCGACGTCAACGGCTATCATCTGCACGCGACGGTAACTGCGAACTTCGGTGGTGGCAGGCCGAAGACGTGGCTGACGCCCGACGGCCCGGTGGACGCGAAGATCATCTACGACAACTACTCGCTGGGGCTGGGCCTCGTGCGGTTCCCGTCCGAACTCGTCGCGACGCTCGAGGTCACCGGCCAGACGCCGGTCGACGAGGACTACACCGACTACTTCTACACCCAGGCCTCGGTTCGTGAGCCCGGTGACACCGGTGATAAGCCGACCGGTCGCGCGGAGCGGTTCCTGCAACTGCAGCAGGAAGTGATCAAGCAGGACTTCTTCACGTGGGAGAACATGAAGTACCTGGAGAAGCCCAACCTGGCGCCCGAGGAAGCGCGTGACTATGCCGCGCTTCGCCGGTGGGCGCACCGGTTCTACCCCGGCACCGAACCGTCGCCGCAGGACTTCGGGTACACCGCTGACGGCGTGCCAGATCCGGACGCGGCCAACCCCTAATGCCGCCAGGAGCGGGACTCGGCCCGCGGGCGTTCGGTATCGAGCGATTCGCGGTGCCGGCGCTGCTTGATCTTCGTGCCGAGCAGTACCCCGACCGCGTCATGATGGACATCGGTGGCACGCCGATCACATTCGCGCAGATGCGCGACCGGTCTTGCGCCGCAGCGAATATACTGCTCGAACTTGGTGTGCGGCCCGGTGATACGACGGCGTTGTTCACCGGTACGTGCCCGGAATGGGTGTACTTCTGGCTGGGCGCCGCGCGGATCGGGGTGATCACGGCTGCGGTGAACGCAGCTAACAAGGGCGGCTTCCTGTCGCACGCCCTGCAGTTGTCGCGCGCGACGGTGGTCGTGACCGACGCGGAGCGCCATTCCCGCGTAGTCGAGGTGGCCGATCAGATCGAAATCCTGAAGCACGTTCTGGTGGTGGGAGATTCACCCATCACCGATATACACGACGCCCCCGCGAACAGGGCACACCAGACCGCACCCTGTGGACCGGATGACGTCGCCGCGCTGTTCTTCACCTCGGGTACCACTGGGCCCTCGAAAGCCGTCGCCACTACCTGGCACTACCTGTTCAGCGTCGCTGCCACCGCGGCCTCGGCCTGGGAGTTCAGCGCGGGCGAGACGTTGTGGTCGGCGATGCCACTCTTCCATCTCAGTGCCGCACCGATTGTGCTGGCGCCGATGTTGGTCGGCGGAACGAGTGTGCTGGCGACCGGATTTCACCCGGCCCAGGTGTGGGACGCCGTACGGGACTGCGGGGCGGTCGGTTTCGTGGGCGCCGGCGCCATGGTGTCGATGTTGTGGAACCAGGCGCCGGACCCCCGCGATGCCGACTTGCCACTGCGATTCGTCTCGGCGGCGCCGATCGCGGCGGACATCTACCGCGGTATCGAAAACAGGTACGACTGCCGCGTGGTGTCGATGTACGGCCTCACCGAAGCCTTTCCCATTGCGGTCAAGGCTGTCTCCGATGACGGTGTGCCCGGGACGTCGGGCACCGTCAACCCGGCATTCGAGGTGCGGATCGTCGATCAGGACGGACAGCGGCTCCCGCTGGGTGCCGTCGGTGAAATCGTCTGCCGGGCACGGTTTCCACACGTCATGAGCGAAGGCTACGTCTCCGCGTCATCGGATCCGCGGATCAGCGTCGATGTGCATCCGGACTGGTTTCACACCGGCGACCTCGGCAAACTGGACGCTGATGAGAATCTGACCTACGTCGACCGGGTCAAGGACTCCCTGCGGCGTCGCGGCGAGAACGTCTCGTCGGTGGAGATCGAGACGACGGTGATGCAGCATCCCTGCGTGCTGGAGGCGGCCGCGATCGGCGTTCCCAGTGAGCTGGGGGAGGACGACATCCTCGTCGTCGTCACCTTGCCGCCCGACGTCACCCTCGACTACGCGGAGCTGCTGGACTACTGCGCCGAGCGCATGCCGTACTTCTGCGTGCCCAGGTATCTCCATGTGCTCGACGAGATCCCCAAGAACATCCTCGGCCGTATTCGCAAAGACGTGCTGCGCGAAAGGGGACTGCGCGAAGGTGTTTGGGATCGAGAAGCCAACGGCTACTTGCTGACTCGCTAGAGAAGGAAGAGAATATGACACTGAGCTATCAACAACAGTTCGTGCTCGACGGGCTCGCCGCCCGTGCCGCGATACTCAACCTCGACGCCCGGCACAACCGGGTGTACTCCGAAGGTGACCTCGTCAGCTGGATCACCTGTTTCCGGCACGCGGGCGCTAGCTACGCGCGTGGAGAAGAGAACTTCACCGATCTGGCAACCGCCTTCGACGGCGGCAGCGGGCAACGCCTGGTGACCGTCGACCACGAAATCGCGGTCGACGGGGTCAGTGCGACGCAGACCTGCATCGCGCTGTTCTTCGTCGGAGCCGAGCTGCGTGCCACGGGGACATTCACCGACACCCTCATCTACGAGCGGGGCGGCTGGTACTTCACGGCCCGGCAGCTGAACAACGACCTGGTGCCGCAGAAGGACGCGCTGCCGGTGTGACCGCAGACATCAGCTACGAGTTCGCGTTCGGCACCTACGAGGACGCATTGCGGATGGTGGGTATCCGCACCGAGCCCCGGTTCGCGGGAACAGCGGTGTCAGCCTCCAGAATTCAGCACTTCGCCGCCATGGTGCAGGACGGCAATCCGTCGTACTGGGATGCCGAGTTCGCCCGCCGGTCCTGGGGTGGTCTGGTCGCGCCGCCCGCGCTTTTGATGGGGTTGGTGATCCCACCGCCGTGGCTGCCGACGGAGGCGCCGCGCGTGGCGTCGATCGCGATCCGGGTTCCGCTGCCCGGCACCACGTTCATCAACGCGTCCAACGAGGTCGAGTTATCTCTGCCGATCCTGGCGGGGGACCGCCTCAGCCTCGTTGAAGAGGTCGTGTCGGTATCACCGGAGAAGACAACGCGGCTGGGTGTCGGACATTTCATCGAGACGCGTGACAGCTTCCGCCGCGACGACGGTGAGCTGGTGGCAATCAATCGAAACACGTTGTACCGCTTCATCCCGGCGGCGCAGCCATGAAGTGGGACGACGTGATCGTGCCGACTGATCTGCCGGAGACGGTCGACGAGATCAGCTACCAGCGGGTGGTGATGAACGCGGCGACGACCTGGGACTACTTCCCTGGTCACTTCGACCCCGCCTACGCCCAGAATCACGGCCACCCGACGATCTTCGTGAACACGATGCACATCGCCGGGTTCATTGACAAGGTCGCGACGGATTGGGCCGGACCGCACAGCCGGGTGGTGCGCCGCAAGATGCGACTCCTCGGCTCGATCTACGCGGGCGATTCGATGGTCGGACGTGCCCGCGTTACCGACAAGCGTTGCGACACAGCGGGTGCCGCGCCGAGACGTCTCGTGGATCTCGAGGTCGATGTCTGCAACCAGCGGGGCGAACTGTGCTGCCCCGCCGAGGTGACGCTCGAACTGTCAGGCTAGCGGCGGCAGCTTGCCCGCACTGACGGTGGTCTGCAGCTCGACGAACTCCGAAAGCCCTTCTTCCCCGAATTCCCGGCCGATGCCCGACTGCTTGAATCCGCCGAACGGGGCGGTCGTGTCGAGCGTGTACATATTGATGCCGTAGGTGCCGGTGCGGACCTCGGCCGCGATCGCGAGCCCGTGGGCGATGTCGGCAGTCCACACCGAGCCCGCGAGCCCGTAGTCGCTGTCGTTGGCGATCCGCACGGCGTCTCGCTCGTCGGCGTACGTGAGCACGGTGAGCACGGGGCCGAAGATTTCTTCGCGGGCGATCTTCATGTCGTTGGTCGCGTCGGTGAACAACGACGGCTGCACGTACCACCCACGGTCGTAGGGCTTCTCGGTACCGCCGACGACCAGTTTCGCGCCTTCGTCGAGCCCGGCTTGGATGTAGCCCTGCACCCTGTGCTGCTGGCGTTGTGCGACAAGGGGTCCGATGTCGGTGCTCTCTTCCGCGGGGTCGCCGACCCGAAGATTCGTCATCATCTCCGCAAGGGCGTCGACGACGTCGTCGTGGCGTCGCTCGCTGACCAGGATTCTGGTCTGCGCGACGCAGGCCTGCCCGTTGTTCATCAGGCTCGCCATTTTCAGGCTTTCGACGGTGCGGCCGACGTCGGCATCGTCGAGGATGATCGCCGCCGACTTGCCGCCGAGTTCGAGGCTGACCCGTTTGAGCTGTTCGCCGCAGATGGCGGCGATGCGCCGGCCCGTCGCCGACGACCCGGTGAAGGAGATCTTGTCGACGCCGCGATGGCGTACCAGGGCTTCACCCGTCTCGCGGCCGCCCGGGATGACGGACACCACCCCGTCGGGCAGGTCGATCTCGTCGAGCATCTCGGCCAACCACAACGCATCCAGCGGCGTCTCCGGTGCCGGCTTGACGACGACGGTGCAACCGGCGATCAGCGCGGGGATCAATTTCGGCATGATGAGGAACTGCGGAACATTCCACGGCACGATCGCCCCGACAACACCTACCGGCGCCCGGCGTACGTGGACGTCGCCAAACAGGCCCGAACGCCTTTCGGCCCAGGGATATTCGCGGGCAGTTGCCATCGTGAGATGTATCTGCGCCAGCGCGCCTGCGCCCTGGCCAAGCCTGCTGAAGCTGCGGGTCGAGCCCATTTCCGCGGTGATGAGGTCAGCGATCTCGTCGACGTGACCGCCGTAGACCACCGCAAGCTTCTCGATCCTCTCCATCCGTTCAGCGGCGGACATGCGTGGCCACGGGCCGTTGTCGAAGGCGTCACGTGCGGCCGTGACTGCGCGGTCCACGTCGTCGGGCATCGCTTCGGGTGCCTCACCGATCGGCTCCTCGCTGTGCGGGGAGATGACGGTCAAGCGCCGGTCTGTGGCGGGTTCCTGCCAGCGACCGCCGATGTACAGCCGGTCATATGTGCGCGATGTCATGCGAGCGCCTCCTCATAGGATTGCTGGGCCCACTTACGGAATTCCGTGATCGCGTTCTCGCCGCGCGCCAGCTGCGGACGGTTGCGGTAAATCTTGCTCTCCCAGATCGGGATGTCCTGCTCGATCTGCTTGCAGAAGTCCCGCGCGAAGCCCAGCCCCATTCTCGACATCTCGCCGGTTTCGGCGTCGGTCTGCACGAAGAACGTATAGCGCGCGTCGACGAACTCGCCGTCGATCGGCGTGACCGTCAAGATCGTGCACGAGCGACCGAGTCCCTGATGGCGCACCACGTCGATGCCCATGCCGAAGAGTTCCGAGTCGACGGCCCCCGAGACCGGTCCGCGGGGCGTCTGAAAGGTCACTTCCGCGATCGCGCGCAGGCGCGGCCCGTCAAGCTCCAGGTCGAGGTCGCCGAACCCGGATACTCCGTGGACGGTTGCGAAATGGGCTATGTCCACTGTATTTTCGAACACTTCCTGCGGGTGCGAACGGAACCTCCACCGGGCGGACTCGGGCGCGTAGAAAGTGAACGCGGCGTCGTCGGCCTCGGGGATC
>JAVHWG010000004.1:0-9865 GCA_032159965.1 Mycobacterium sp. | reverse complement strand
CCCTCGGGGTAGATGACGACGGTGCGTCCTGCCTCGAGTGCCGGGCGGACCGCGGCAAGCAGTGCGGCGTACCCGCCCTCACCGGAGCGCCGCACCGGCAGGACGCCGATGAGCGAGGTCGCGATCATTCGACGCAGCGGCACGGCGAACCAATAGTCCGCCGCCGCACCGAACACGGGCTTGGCCTTGGACGGGAGGGCGGCGAGCAGGACGGCGGTGTCGGCATGCGAGGAGTGGTTGGCCACGACGATGCAGCCGCCCGCCACGGGCATCTTGCCGGTGACGGTCAGGCCGCCGGAGAACGCGCAGACCACTCGCCACAGCCAGTGCCGCATCGCGCTCGGGATGCCGTTCATATGCTGCGATCCTTTCGTGTAGCCGGCCTGCGTGGCCGGTCACGAATAGATTGCGGCCATCGCCTTGCGGGAATCTTGGTGGATTCTTGACGTGCTTCGCCCCGTGCCGGCGGCGGTCAGGCCGCCACGGCCGTCAGCACCGGACGGGCATTGGCGAACTGCTCAACCGCGTCGACAGTGTTCTCATCGGTCTGCCGCTTCGCGGCCAGCTCGCGGCGCGCTGCACGTAGGCGCAGCACGGTGGTGAGCAGCGAGCCGTTGACGAGCTGGGTCAGGAGTATCGGCATGAGCACCGGCAGTGCCGTCGCCAGCAGCACGAACAGACAGCGCTCGGTCTTGCCGAGCGGTCCGCCGTTGCGGCGGGTAGCACCGGCAGCCGCAGCGGCCAGCGACGCGAAGGTAGGCAGCGTCGCGGCCAGTGCGGCGATCAGCACCTGGAGCACTGACCAAGACAGCCAGTGCATCCCGGGACCGTGTTGCCGTGCCGCCCAGACCGCGAGGCCGGCGAAGGTCAGCAGATCCGAGGTGCGGTCGCCGATCTCGTTGACGACGAAACCCCAGGGCCGGCTCACGCCGCGGGCGCGGGCAACCGCGCCGTCGAGGTTCGCTCCGGCGAGGCGAAGCGCCAGGAACAGTGCGGCCAGCGGCCAGTAGCCGAATGCGACGGCCACTCCGGCCGCGCCTGCCGCAACCACTCCGGCCGCCGTGAAAGCATCCGGGGACACCTCATGGGCCACAGCGGCATTGACGATGGGTGCCAACCGCCGCGTGTACCACGGCTTCAGCGCGTACAGGCCCTTCATTTCGATGCGATCCTTTCGTTTTACGCGGCCGTTGTGGCCGGTCACGAAAAGATTGCGGTGGCCGCCTTGTGGGAATCTTGGTGGATTCTTGACGCGCTGTCGGCTCCCGTCGAAACTGCATTCCGGCAGGCCCTTACTCGAACTTTCCCTGCCGCATTACAGTCTCGGCGGGTGCGGTCCGCCTCAGCTGGGCTTCAGGCCGGACGCCTTGTCCAGTTGCTGCAGCAGGTCGTGCGCGGCCAGTTCGACGTCCTTGTGCCGCCACTCTGCAGCCCGATAGACGCAGGCGATCAAGCCTGTGCGGTGGAGGCGTCGAAGATCGCCGTACACGAACGCATAACGTGCCTTCGTCTCGTCGGCCGCCCCTTCGGTGAGACCCAGATGCCACTGGGCGTACTCGTCCCATGAGTGCGATTCGAGGTAGGCGTTCTGCGCGTCGGCGCGTGGCTGCACCGCGCCCCAATCGCTGTCCAGGACGTACTGTCGAGCGTCGATGAGTTCTCGCGCCTTCGTCACCGCGGGTTCGTTCAGCAGATATTTCGCCATGGCGACATTGTCCCGCCAATGGCGGGCGTAGGTCCCTCATAAGCTGAACGGATGAGCGCAGGGGAGCAGCGCGAGGGCATCGATCTGACGAACCTCGACCAGCCGCTGAGTTCTGATGCCGCCGCCACGAAGCGTGACCTGGTGGACTATCTGGACGCGGTGGCCGACCGGATGGTGCCGGGTCTGGCGGGCCGCCCGCTCACGGTGTTGAGGGTACTTCGGGGTCGTGCGCCATTCATGCAGAAGAACGCGTCCAAGTACACCCCCGATTGGGTGCGAACCGTTGCGATCTGGGCAGAGACCTCCAAACGCGAAGTGCACTACCCCGTCTGCGACGACAGGCGCACGCTGCTGTGGCTCGCCAATCAGCGCGCCGTCGAGTACCACCCGACCCTGGGCCTCGCCGAGAACATCTACCGGCCTACGCACCTCGTGCTCGATCTCGATCCCCCCACCGACAACAACTTTGCGGCGGTGGTCACCGCCGCCCAGCTGGTCCAGCAGGCTCTGGCGGATTGTGGCCTGGCCGGTGCCGTCAAGACCAGCGGCGCCAAGGGTGTTCACGTGTTCGTACCGATCGACGAGTCCGCCCCGGTCGATGACGTGGCAGCAGCCACACGGGCACTTGCCGCCCGGGCCGAAGCGCTCGATCCGTCTTCGGCGACAACGGCTTTCATCGTGGAGGACCGCGCCGGAAAGGTGTTCATCGATTCCACTCGTGCCGGGGGTGCGACCGTTGCTGCCGCCTACAGCCCCCGCCTGCGGCCGGGAACGCCAGTATCGTTTCCGGTGAATTGGTCGGACCTCGATCGCATCAACCCCGCAGACTTCACGGTGCACACAGCCGTGGACGCTCTTTCCGGGCGGGACCCGTGGGCGGAATCAATGCCCAAACCGCAAACTCTGCCAAGCGATCTCATCGAGCTTGGCCGCACGATCCCGGTGGCTCGCGTGGCCGCGATGCATGAAGGGAAGCGGCGTGCCCGCGCGCGGCGGGCGAACGTCCCTCCGTCATCGTCTTGAGTCAGCGGAAACTGCGAGCCCAGCGTGGCAGACGCGACCGCCCGACGAGCTCACACGAGTGTGCCTGTGCGAGGGCCGTCGCCGAGGCGGTGAACTCCTGGTTGGAGACCACCATCGTCGTCGAGCACCGGTGCATCGCGGCGCCGGCGACGACCTGCTGCACGGCCGCCGGGCCGATGCGCTGCCCGTGCCGCTTGCACTGGACAGCGAGCCTCTCACCACCCTTGGATGCGATCAGGTCAACCCCGAAGTCGCCGGTGATCTTCGTGGGAGACACGCGGTAACCGGCGGCACGCAACCTGGCTGCCACATACGTCTCGAAGTCGACTCCTGTCATCGAGTCGACCTCGCGAAGTCCCGACGTCATGTACGCGACGACGGGTCGGGCTTTGCGCAGGACCGCCACCACCGCGCACGCACCGAGCACGATCGCCGCGACGCTCACCGTGGTGACCAGTCGATTGTCGGCCGACCGCAGCCCCGCGGCGAGGCCGATGAGTAAAGCAAACGCGAGTGCGAGCTTTGACCTTCGAGCACGCACCGGACGGCGGCGCGCCCGGCGAGAGCTCATCACACCCGGCAGCCAACCAGAACCCACCGACAAACGCCGCCGGCTCCTCGTGCCGAGGCGGCTACCTTCCGATCTTCTCGCGGACGGTGTCGATGAGAAAACGTCCCGTCGATACCGGCCGGAACGCGCGGGCCGCGGCCGTCAGCGCCTCCCGTGACTCGGTGTCGAGCTCGATGTCCGCGGCGGCGACGTTGAACTCGAGTTGCTCGACACTGGATGCACCCGGAATGGCGACGACCCCTGGCAGGCTGATCAGCCACGCCAGCGCCACTTGTGCGGGCTTGGCGTCCACCTGCTTGGCGACATCACGCAGCGTCTGCAGCAGCGGTTCGATGCGTCGCAGGTTTTCGGTGCCGAACAGCGAGTTGGCCGCCCGGACACCGCCGGGCCGGTTATCGAGACCGTACTTGCCGCCGAGGAGTCCCTGAGCCAACGGGCTGTACGCGATCACGATGCGGTTCTCGCGTTCGGCGAACGGAACCAGATCGTTGAGCGCCTGGGGGTGGGCGAGGGAGAAGCTCACCTGATTGCTGACGACCGGCCGGCCGAGCGCCGCATCGGCCTTCTGCCACCGCTGCAGTGAATAGTTCGAGACGCCGGCTGCGCCAATGTCGCCGCTGTCGAGCAGCTCACGCATTCCCGGCATGATCACCGAATCGGGCACCACCGGGTTGGGCTGGTGGATTTGATAGAGCGGAATCCGGTCGAGCCCCAGGCGTCGGGCGCTGGCATGCGCGCGCTGCTTGACCACCGCGGGGAACGGTGCGACCGGCATGATCTTGCTGGCGACCGCGACATCGGCGCGCTGATCGCCGAGCGCTTCGCCGAGAATGCGCTCGCTCTTGCCGAGTCCGTACACCTCGGCCGTGTCGAACAGCGTGACGCCCAGCGCGAGCGAACGTGCGACGATGTCGCGCGCAGCGCCGGATGCGTAATTGTCTCCGTAGCCCCACTCCCGCGATCCGAACTGCCATGTGCCCAGCCCGATCCGGCTGACCTTGCCAACTCCGTCGACCTCTACATACTTCATATCGGCCACGGTACATCCGATTTCATCGCCGGGATTTCACCGAACTGGAGGTTCGCCTAGGACCTTGGCAGCGTCGACTTCGTCCGGTGAGTACTCGAGGACAGGCTCGGAGTGTCCGTAGACATCGAGAGTGTGGATGAACCGGTGCAAACCCATCGCCGACGCGCTCATGAAGCCGAGTTCGACGATTTGTGCGGCGGTGAAGTACCGCGACAGACGCTTGTAGAAAGCGTCGTCCATCGCGTGGTGGTCTGCCGAGAGGAGGTCGATGAACTCGACGGCCATCGCTTCCTGGGCTGAGAGTGCGCCGTGCGCGGGATCCAGCAGGCAGGCGACGTCACTGTCGGTGATCGAGTCGTGTTTACGCGACTGAGAACAGGGTTGGCACTCGCCCAGTTGCGCACTGCGAATCCGTATCAACTCGAGTATTCGACCACCCAGCAGGCTGCCGACGCCCATATGCGTCCGCGCCATATCCACTTGCGCCAGCTGAGCGCTGCGGTACGCGAAGATCTGAAGTGGTACTGGTGTGGCATAGAGGCCGGCGGCAACTCCCGCCTCGACGATCGCTCGTGACGGAGAACTCAGTTCTTCCAGTGGAATCGGTGCGATCCGCGGCATGTCTTCGGCCCTCCCTCGACGCCCGCCCTCGACCGGCCCGCAATAGCCGGTCCTCGTTGACATCGACGCTTTCGAGTGTAATGCTCGACCCACAGTTTCGAAAACAGTATTCTCGAAAGTTGCTGGAAACCTATCGTCGGGATGGAGGCGCCGTGGCCGACGCGTCGGAACCTCAGGCGTGGAAGAACCCGATGGCGTGGCTTCCGCACGCGATCGCGGAAGCCGCGCTCGCAGAAAACGGCGTTGACATGGAGCTTAGCGGCGCGTGGGCGCATCTGCAGAAGCGCCTGCACGAGGCCGAGCAGCTGGTGGCGTCCGCTCCGGTCAACCGGAATCGCATCGACCACGCGTCGGGCATGCGTCACCTGATGGTTTTGCTGGCAGTTGGCATCGACTCTGCGCTACGCGCCGATCCGGCTCCCGTCCTCGCCGTCAACCGCGCGAGTATGGACAACATTGTCACCTGGGGGCTGGAGTGCCCGGACTGCCTCTACTTGAACGCCGCCATGCGCGGCGGCGAAACGTACCGGTTGTTCGGCAGTCGCGGTAACGCGCGCTACGTCGGGCTGCAGACCATGGACGGGATGGCGGCCACGGCGAACTGTCTAGTCGAGGATCTCGATGTGGACGCCGACGGAGAATTCGAGGTGATCCTGTCCGCCGACGAGCACGACGGCAATTGGCTGAAACTTGCCGGCGACCAGCCGACCCTTACGGTCCGGAACTTCTTCTACGACTGGGACAGCGAGCGGCCGGCAGCGCTGAAGATCGAACGTGTCGGCCCCGCCGTCGAACCCAGTCGCGAGGGTCCCGAGGCGGCCGTCTCGGTCTCGCGCCAGCTGCATGCACTGGGCGAATTCGTCTACGACAACCTGAAATTCTTCCTGGACTTCGGGGCCATGCCCCAAGCCAACGGCTTCATCCCGCCGATGGACATGTCCGCAATGGGAGCGGCGGCCGAAAACCGGCCTGTGATCGGACGATTCGAACTCGAGCCGGACGAGGCGCTGATACTCGAGGTAGCCCCTCCGAAGGGGGTCTACTGGAGCATTTCACTGGGCAACCCGTGGCTGGAAACCATCAACTACGCGCGCCATCAATCCAGCCTGAACGGCCATCAGGCGGTGACCGACGCCGACGGCACGGCACGCTTCGTCATTGCCGCACGTGATCCGGGAGTCGCGAACTGGCTTGACACCGCGGGACACAGCAACGGCGCCATGCTGCTGCGATGCGTTCGCACGGAGTCCGCGCCCGTGCCGACCTCACGCGTCGTGAAGTTCGACGACGTCAGATCGGCTCTGCCCGCCGACACCGTTCTGGTCACTCCCGAAGATCGCGCCGAGGCGATCGCGCAGCGCAACCGCGCCGTACACGAGAGGTTCTGCCGATGACATTCTCCGCCGACGCGCTCCAAGACGGCGCCTGCGCTGCAACAGGCCTCAGTGATTTCGGTTCGACGTACTACCGGGAAGGCCTCGACCGCACCGTCGATGCTCTCAACGCCCAGGCCGAACTCAACGACCTTGGTCGTGTCATGCAACACGCGACCATCAGCAACGCACTAATTCAGCGGCTGAAGATCGTCGACACGTATAAAGCGCACCCCGAGATCGCCGACGAGGTCGTCGACGGGCCCGTCGTGGTACTCGGACTTCCTAGAACGGGGACCACGGCACTGGGTCAATTGATGTCTGCGGACCCACAATTCAGATTTCTGAGGACCTGGGAGTCCCAGGCCCCCACTCCTCCCCCCGAGTCCGCCACACAACACACCGATCCACGCATCGCCCAGGCCGCCGAGGGCATCGGCATGATCGAACAGATGTTTCCCGACTTCCAGGCGATCGTCAGTTCGGAGGCGCAAGCCGCCACCGAATGCCAGGACCTCATGGGCATGAGCTTTCGCACTTTCCACTTCGACGGCGTAGTGCGCGTCCCCAACTACGTGCAGTGGTTACTGCAATGCGACATGCGCGAGACGTACGAATTCCACCGCGACGTACTCAAACTGCTGCAGTGGCACTGCAAGCCCAGCCTCTGGTTGCTGCGCACTCCGGTGCACATGTTCGCACTCGACGCGTTCGTGCAGGTGTATCCGAACGCCAAATTCGTTTGGAGCCACCGGGATCCGGCCAAGGTGCTGGGATCGGTGTGCAGCCTCATCGCCTATGTCCGCAGCTGGAGTAGCGACTATCGGGACGCGCGGGAACTTGGTGCCGAACAACTGGCCTGGTGGGCCGAGGGCATCGGACGTGCCATGGACTTTCGCACCAAATACGGTGACGACCGCTTCGTCGACGTCTCGTTCGCCGACCTGCAAACGGACTCGGTGAACACCGTTGCCCGAAGCTATGAGCGGCTGGGGCTGGCGTTCACCGATGACGCGCGTGCCGGCGTCGCGCAATGGGCGGAGGGGCACAAGCCCGGCCATCGCGGCACGCACACCTACGACCTCGCCGATTACGGGCTGACACCCGAACAGGTTCGCGAAGTGTTCAGCGACTATCTGGCCAGATATGACGCATCGGCCTGAGGCAAGTCCAGCGGTGGCAACAGAGTTCAAAGCCGCCGGCGGCCGCCCAAAGGTGGATCCGGACCCACGGGTCCGTTCAGCGATCCTGTCGGCCGCACACGCCGTCGCACGGAACGAGGGAGTTCGTTCGCTGGGGATCGCACAGGTCCTGGCGCAGGCGCAGTTGAGTACGCGGGCTTTCTATCGGCATTTCACGTCAAAGGACGAACTTGTCACGGCGATGTTCTTGGAGCTGGCCAGCGCCGAGAGGAAGCGCCTTCAGCAGCGGATGGCCGGTTTGGATCCTGTGCGCGCTGTCGCGGCGTGGGTGGACGGACGCCTGGACTTGGCTCTCGACGGCCAGGTCCAGTCCGACCTGCGGCAGATGTCCCTGGAGGCGCAGTCGCAGATGTCCGCCGCGCCCGCGCTGATCACGCCCGCGTACGCCGAGATCCTGCGCCCGCTGGTCGACGAAGTCGAACGAGGTAGTCGACTCGGACTGTTCGTCGATGTCGACCCCCAGACGGAGGCGCGGTCCATCCATGGCGTCATCTGGGCCGGTGTCGAAGGTCAATGGGACAGTGGCACGGGTGATCTCAGCGATATCCGAGCGCGGGTGAAGCGATTCTGTCTGCGCGGATTGGGTGTTGCCGCCGATGTGATCGTCGAGGTTGTCTCCGAAGGCTGAAGCACGACGAAAGGAAGATTGTGGACCTGGGATTGGCCGGATCGGCCGCCGTGGTGACCGGTGGCAGCAAGGGAATGGGCTTGGCCATTGCGCAAACGCTTGCCGCCGAGGGCGCCCGCGTCGCCGTGATGGCCAGGGGCCGCACCGCTCTGGACGATGCGGTCGGGTCGTTGATGTCGGCCGGGGCGCAAGACGCGGTGGGCGTCAGCGTCGACATGACTGACGCACGCTCGATTGCTGAGGGCTTCGATACGGTGGCCGACCGCTGGGGCGAATTGAACAGCCTCATCCACACGATCGGTCCCGCCGACGGGTATTTCGAGCAGATGTCCGACGCGGACTGGGAGGCCGCATTCACGCTGGGCACCATGTCCGGAGTGCGGTCCATCCGCGCGGCGCTGCCTATGCTGCGAACCGCCGAGTGGGCGCGCATCGTCACATTGTCCGCGCATTCCATTCAGCGTCAGAATCCTCGCATCGTGGCCTATACGGCATCAAAGGCCGCATTGACCAGCGTCACCAAGAATCTATCGAAAAGCCTTGCCAAGGACGGCATCCTGGTGAACTGCGTATGTCCCGGAACCATCGTGACAGCGAGCTTCACCGAGCAACTGAAGGACATTCTCGCCGCCGACGGACTGGACGCGACCAATCCCGTCGACGTGATGACGTGGATCAACAACAACTTCCATCAACCATGCGATCTCGGCAGGGCGGGTCTGCCGGAGGAAATCGCGTCGATCACCACGTATTTGGCGTCGCGCCGCAACGGGTACGTCACCGGTGCCACCGTCAACGTCGACGGCGGGAGTGACTTCGTCTAGTTCGAGGGACCGAGAGCGTACTCGCCGGTCTCGGGATGGTGGTACCAACCGGAGGCCGCATGGGTGCCACCGTCGACGTGAATGGTCTGACCCGTGACATAGCTCGAGAGCTCCGAGGCCAGAAATACTGCAGCACCGGCCATTTCGTCGACGTGGCCGGCACGTCCCATCGGTACGGTCAGACCGAACCGCTCGGTCGACCCCGGCGGTGCGATCTGCATGATTCCCTCGGTCAGCGTGATGTCCGGCGCGAGGGCGTTGACTCGGATGCCGTGTGTGGCGAGCTCGAGTGCCGCGGTCTTGGTGTAGTTGATCACCCCGGCCTTGGCGGCCGCGTACGTCGCGTATCCCGGTGCGGCCCTTACACCTTCGATCGACGTGACGCTGATGATGCTGCCGGGAAGTTTCTGCTCGACCATCTGGCGGGCGATACGTTGCGTGCAAAGGTAGACATGACGCAGATTCGACTTGTACAACGCGTCCCAGCCGTTCTCGCTGGTCTCTAGAATTCCGGAGTGGAACACGCCGCCGGCGTTGTTCACGAGAATGGTCACCGGGCCCAATTCGGCAACGGTACGGGTCAGCGCCGCGTCGACTTGGCCGCTGTCGCGGACATCCGTCGGGATGCCAAGCGCGCCGATCTGGTCGGCGGCGGCCGCGCACGACGACGGGTCGCGTTCCCAGATCGCTACGGCAGCTCCGAAGGCCTTGAGGCCGGCGGCAATGCCGCGGCCGATACCCGCCCCGCCGCCGGTGACAACTGCAACTTTACCGGTGAGCAGGATCTGTGAAGGATCGATAGCCATGTCGAAATATTAGACCAAAATACCTGTCTGTGCATTACACTTCTTACAGTCAATGTAATATTTGTCAGACTGGAGGGTTGAT
>JAVHWG010000654.1:0-2733 GCA_032159965.1 Mycobacterium sp. | reverse complement strand
AGGTGTGGGCGAGCGTTGCTTGACGCGTGTCACGTGATCTGAGTCACACCTCGACCCCGCGAGCAGGCACAGGATCGCCCTGTCGGGAGGGGTTTCGGGCGATCTGCTCGCGGTGGGGGTATCTAGTCCGGGATGTAGTCGAACTTGTCCGGGTGAGGGCCGCGGCGACCGTTCTCGCCACGGTCGAGACCTGAGATGGCCACCATCTCGTCACCGCTGAGCTCGAAGTCGAACAACTCGAGGTTCGCCTTGATCCGCTCTGGGGTCACCGACTTCGGGAACACGATGTCTCCGCGCTGGACGTGCCAGCGAAGGACCACCTGAGCGGCCGACTTTCCAGCCGAGTCCGCGATTCGGGTGACCCCCGGATCGTCGAGCACGGCACCCTGCGCGATCGGCGACCATGCCTCGGTCATGATCCCGTGCTTGCGGTTGTAGGCGCGCACCTCGTCGTTGGGAAAGTACGGATGAACCTCGATCTGGTTGATCGCAGGCACGATCGAGCCCTCGTGGGCGAGCTTGTCGAGATGGTCAGGCTGGAAATTGGACACCCCGATGCTTCGGGCCCGGCCGTCGTTCTTGAACTCCTCCAGCACTTTCCACGTCGAGACGAAGTCGCCGTCGTACAACGTCGGCAACGGCCAGTGAATGAGGAAAAGGTCGATGTATTCGGTGTCGAGTTTGCTCAGCGTCTCGTCGAACGCACGACGCGCGTCCTCGGGCTTGTGAAGGCCGTTGTTGAGCTTGCTGGTGATGAACACGTCGCCGCGGTCCACATCGCTGCCGCGGATGCCGTCGGCGACCTCCTTCTCGTTGCCGTACATCTCGGCCGTGTCGATATGCCGGTAGCCGATGTCCAGGGCAGTCCTGACTGCGGCCGCGGTCTCGTCCGGCGGAATCTGGAACACTCCGAAACCCACCTGGGGAATGCTGTTGCCATCGTTGAGGTCTATCAGCGGAACCGTGCTCACAGGTTGCTCCTTTCGCGTCAGTCAAAGCAGTGCCCGGTCACAGGACGCCACAAACGCTTACTAGCCTGGTGCGCATGGCCGACGTTGAACTCACCATCCCCGAATCGATCAAACCAAAAGACGGCAGATTCGGCTCTGGCCCGTCGAAGGTTCGCGCCGAGCAACTCCAGGCGCTGGTCACCACTGCCGCACCGCTGTTCGGCACGTCGCACCGACAGCCCCCGGTCAAGAATCTGGTAGGCCGCGTGCGGAAGGGTTTGGCGGAGCTGTTCTCGCTGCCGGACGGCTACGAGGTGGTGCTGGGCAACGGCGGCGCCACTGCATTCTGGGACGCCGCGGCGTTCGGGCTGATCGACAAGCGTTCACTGCACCTCGCCTACGGCGAGTTCAGCGCGAAGTTCGCCAGCGGCGTCGACAAGAATCCCTTTGTCGGCGAGCCGATCATCGTCAAATCCGAGCCGGGAACCGCACCCGAACCGCGGTCCGACCCGTCGGTCGACGTCATCGCGTGGGCACACAACGAGACGTCGACGGGGGTGGCCGTGCCGGTTCGCAGACCCGCCGGATCCGAGAATGCGCTGATCGTCATCGACGCGACCTCGGGCGCCGGTGGCCTGCCGGTCGACGTAGCCGACGTGGACGCGTATTACTTTGCGCCGCAGAAGAATTTCGCCAGCGACGGCGGATTGTGGCTGGGGTTGTTCAGTCCGGCCGCCCTACAGCGCATCGAATCCATCGCGTCCTCCGGCCGCTGGGTGCCCGACTTCCTGTCGCTACCGATCGCCGTCGAGAACAGCCTCAAGGACCAGACGTACAACACCCCGGCCATCGCAACACTGGCGTTGCTGGCCGAGCAGCTGGACTGGCTGGGCGGCAACGGCGGACTGGACTGGGCGGTCAAGCGCACGGCCGATTCGTCGCAACGGCTGTATTCGTGGGCGGAGGCGTCACCGTACGCCACCCCGTTCGTCGTCGACCCGGCGCTGCGGTCACAGGTGGTGGGCACCATCGATCTCTCCGAAGAGGTCGACGCACCCGCCGTGGCCAAAGTGCTGCGGGCTAACGGCATCGTCGACACGGAGCCGTACCGCAAACTCGGCCGCAACCAGTTGCGGGTGGCGATGTTCCCCGCCGTCGAGCCCGACGACGTCAGCGCGCTGACCGAATGCGTCGACTGGGTGGTCGAGCGCCTGTAGACCCGACCAGCGTGTCAGCGCCGTTTCACCCCTGTACTGCGTTAAGGTTCGCAGCTGACGGCGTCACGCACTTTCGGAGCGAGAACGCATCAGCGTGGCCCCGGAGGAGGTCGGCATGCGGGAACTCACGGTGGTAGGTCTCGACGTCGACGGCAAACACATCATCTGCGAAAGCAGACAATCCGCCGAACGTTTTCTGCTGCGCGTCGACGAGCGGTTGCGTGCGGCCGTTACCGGCGACACAGTCCGCCACCAGCAACGCGAAGTCGACGACGAGGTCACAAACGTGCTCACTCCCAAGGAGATTCAAGCTCGCATCAGGGCGGGAGCATCGGTCGAGCAGGTCGCTGAGGCCTCGGGCGCCGACGTTACGCGTGTCGAGCGCTTCGCCCATCCCGTCCTGCTCGAACGCGCCCGGGCCGCCGAGCTGGCAACGGCCTCACATCCCGTCTTGGCCGACGGGCCCGCGGTATCGACGCTGCTCGAAGCTGTGGCTGTCGCACTCGTCGGCCGCGGCCTGGACCACGAAACGGCCGCCTGGGACGCGTGGAAGAACGCCGACGGAC
>JAVHWG010000632.1:0-4990 GCA_032159965.1 Mycobacterium sp. | reverse complement strand
AATTAAAATCCAAACCAGAAAACCTAAAAGACTTCACAACATACATATGAAACTCCGATACGATTCATAAGCGATACATGCCGCGTCCTCTCACAGAGGCGTTAGGTCGCGCGATGGGAACGGGACGTGTGTTCACAAGTGATGTCCAAACCGAGCAGCGTCAGGCCTACGCCCGGCGAACGGGGACGTCCTGACGGGCTTCCTTCGAATCTCAAGTGTCTGTGCCAAAGACACCGAGTGCACCCGATACTTTCCTCCGGTGGACGAGTTTCGCCCGGCGCAGCGCTAACGAGAAGCAACAGCGAACAGACGCCACTCGCCGGGCACACCCTTGAGCTCATGGGCGCCACGGTCCTCGAATCCGAGCCCTGACCCGATCACCAAGTCGCGCAACGTGCTCGATACGAGTACCTCGTTGGCCCGGGCCAGTGCGCTCACCCGCGCACCGATGTGCACGGCGATCCCGCCAATGTCATCGCCGCGAACCTCACACTCCCCGGTGTGCAACCCGGCGCGCACCTCAATACCGAGCGCCTGCATCGCGTCTCGAATCGCCATCGCGCAGCGGATCGCCCGCTGCGGGCCGTCGAACATCGCAAGGAAGCCGTCACCCGACGTGTTCACCTCACGGCCCCGAAAGCGAGCGAGCTGCGACCGCACGACGGCGTCGTGCGCATCAAGCAACGCATGCCAGTCCCGATCCCCCATCTCGGCGGCCCGTCGCGTCGAGCCCACGATGTCGGTAAATAGCACGGTGGCGAGAACCCGATCATCGGCCACGTCAGCCTGCTGGCCGGTGAGGAACTGGGCGATCTCCTGAAACGACTGACGCCACGGCTCCACGAAGTGATAGAGGTTGCGCCCCGGCAGCTCAACGTATTTCGCGTCTGATATGTGATCGGCGACGTACTTGCCCATTGAGGGCGTGATGAAGGGGTCGTCGGCGTGCTGGACTACAAGGGTCGGCACGCGCACCGTCGGAAGCACTGCGCGCACGTCCATTTCCGCCGTCAGAGGCATCATGAGCGCAAGGGTTCGTGGACTCGCCGCAAGGCGTTCCATCCGCGCCCACGTTGCCCGAATCTCCTCGTTCCACGGCATATCTGGATTGACCAGATTTTGGTACTCCCCGGTCCCCCACATGGCGACCATCGCATTGACGGCTTCCTCATCGCGCCCCTCGGGCCGCGTCTCGGTTCCTGCGTAGCCCTCCAACACAACCAGTGCGGTCGTCCGGGACGGATGTGTCGCCGCGAACAACGCCCCTGCCGCGAACGCGCCGTCGATCGCGATGAGAACCGCTTCGCGGCCTCCGAGATCGTCAAGCACGGCGGTTATGCTGTCGCCCCACTGCTCCAAGGTCGGCAACGCGCCCGGCGTGACGGGATCGGAGGCTCCCGTGCCCGGCTGGTCGAAGAAAATCAGTCGACCAAGCGATGCCATCGCCTCGACCCACCCTTGAAGGGACGGTAGTTCCGGAAGAATCTCGCAGCAGGTGAACCAGTTCGGGACGAACACGATTTCGCGAGCGCCAGGGGGTGACGCGCGGTAGGCGACGCGCAAGTCCCCGTTCATCGCATAGCGCGTCTCCGAGAACACGCCGGAAGTGTAAGCCGAGGAGCGCGTGTAGCGGTGCGCATCTGCAGCGTTCATGCTGCTCGCAAGCGTTCCCTTGAAATGTTCTTCAGCCAGTCGCTGTCACCATCTCGCGAAAACCTTCTGGGGGTGGAAAGACCAGCAGCTCCCCGACGGTACGTGATCTGGACGCTGCCAGGCGACAAGACCTACGTCACACTGCCGGGCAGCTATGTGCCCCGACTGGTGAACTGACGGCTGCGGTGCCGACGGATCGTTGCGGCGACCCCACCGCGAGCGCACGAGCGCGCTCGCCGACTGGCCGCCGAACGAGCGTTCAACCACGAACTCCACGCGGCGCGCCAAAAGGCCTGGGAACAGGTGTATTTCCCGGGTCCTGCGCCGCCCTCCGAGGACGACGAGCCGCCACCCTTCTAGGCCGTCTCATCATGATCGTGCGATCCGCGCAACGAGCGTAGTCCTCGCATGCCGTGATAGATCACGAGCGCGGCAACCGAACCCAGCGCGATCCCGGTAAACGTCAAATCGTCGATGCGCCAGGTGAAATCGGCGATACCCAACACTAAGGGAATGGCGGCCGTCATCTGGTTGACCGGATCAGTGAAGTCGACGCGGTTGGTCAGCCAGATCCGCACGCCGAGAATGCCCACCAGGCCATACAGCACAATCGTCGCTCCGCCCAGCACACCCGGCGGTATCGCCGAAATCGTCGCACCGACTTTCGGACACAACGCGAGCGCAATCGCAACACCTCCCGCGATCCAGTACGCCGCAGTCGAATACACCTTCGTCGCTGCCATCACCCCGATGTTCTCTGCGTAGGTCGTCGTCGCCGAGCCGCCGCCGAACCCGGCCAGCACCGTCGCCGCGCCGTCGGCCACCAACGCTCGCCCTATCAAAGGGTCGAGGTCGGTGCCCGTCATCTGGCCCACCGACTTCACGTGTCCGATGTTCTCCGCGATCAGCGCCACCACCGCAGGCAGGAACAATGGCAGCACCGAGAGCGTGAACGTCGGTGTCTGCAACTCCGGCAGTCCGACCCACGCCGCGGTCTTGATCCGCGAGGTGTCCACCTGTCCGAGCGCCAGCGCGAGGAGATACCCACTCACCACCGCAACGAAAATCGCCAAGCGCCCTAGGATTCCGCGAAAGAAGGCGAGCGAGCAGACCAGCAGAACCAGTGTCACGAGGCCCACGACCGGACCCTTCTCGAAATTGTGTTTCGCGCTGGGCGCCAGGTTCAGTCCGATCAGCGCGACGATCGCACCTGTGACGGCGGGCGGTAAGACGATGTCGATCCAGCGCGTGCCGCCCAGATGCACGGCACCCCCGATCAGCACCAGCGCCAGCCCGACCGCCACCAACCCGCCGAGTGCGCTACCGGTGCCATTGCTCGCCACCGCCGCGGTCACCGGCGCGATCACCGAGAAACTCGACCCCAGGTAGCTCGGCAGCCGATTGCCGGTGACGACCAGGAACACGATGGTGCCGACGCCGGAGAACAACAGCGTGGTCGTCGGCGGAAATCCCGTCAGCACGGGTACCAGGAATGTCGCACCGAACATCGCGACCACGTGCTGGGCGCCGATTCCCGTGGTGCGCAGCCAGGTCAGTCTTTCCTGCGGAGCCACGACGTCGCGGCCGTCGACTCGGGTCCACGTCATCGAGATCACGATGTCCGCCTCATTCCGTAGACAAGCGCACCGGCCGCCAGTACCGCGGCGCCGGCCAGCACCGAGCTGAACGGTAGCGCGAAGGCCAGTAGCAGGCAGCCCACGAACCCGAACGCAGGGACAAGCCGCCGGCCCATCGTCGCTGCCGACGCGTTCGCGATCGCGTAGTAGGCGAGTATCGCGAATGACGAGAATCCGATCGCATGTCGAATGTCGGCGAACGCGGTGATGGCCGCGACGATGACGGCCACTGCGAACTCCGCCCGATGCGGCACTTTGAAGCGCGGATGCACTGCCGAAAGCCCATGCGGCAGATGGTGATCGCTGGCCATCGCGAAAGTGGTGCGTGACACCCCGAGGGTCAACGTCAACAACGATCCGAGGGCCGCGAGGGCCGCGCCTGCGCGCACCACGGGCACGAACTCCGGCAGGCCGGCAACCGCCACGACCTCAACGAGCGGGGCCGTCGCCCGCGAGAGGCCGTCACTGCCCAACATCGACAACGCCGCCACGGCCACCGCTGCGTAAACGACCAACGTAATCCCCAGTGCGATCTGGATGGCCATCGGAATCGTGCGCGCAGGGTCGCGAACCTCTGCGCCCAGGGTCGCAATCCGTGCGTAACCCGCGAACGCGAAGAACAGGATTCCGGCGGCCTGCAGCACTCCGCCGGCATGACCGCCAAGTTGTATCCGTTCGAAATCCGCTGCACCCGAGGTGAAGACGAGTACTACCACCGCTGCCAGGACCGCCAGCACCACACCGACGAGCACGAACGTGGCGATTGCCGACTTCTGGATTCCGACCCAGTTTATCGCCGTCACTACTGCCACCGCGCCGACCGCCACCACATGGGCGTGTGCCGGCCAGGTGTAAAACCCGATCGTCAGCGCGATTGCCGCGCACGATGCGGTCTTGCCGACGACGAACCCCCAGCCGGCTAGGTAGCCCCAGAATTCGCCGAGCCGTTCGCGGCCGTAGACGTATGTGCCGCCGGATGCCGGATAGCGGGCGGCAAGGCGCGCCGACGAGATCGCGTTGCAATACGCCACGCCGGCCGCGATTGCTAGACCGAGGAGCAACCCCGCACCCGCCGCCTCGGCGGCCGGCGCCAATGCGACAAAGACTCCGGCTCCGATCATCGACCCCAGGCCGATGCCAACGGCATCGCGTAAGCCCAGAATTCGCTCGAGTCGCGGACCGGTCACGGCCCCAGACTAGTGAGCCGTTGCCGGTTCAGATGCCTGCGCCGGTAGAACTTATGCTGTCCGGTTCTTGAACGCGTTCGCGCCGAGGTAGCCGCCGTACCCGAGCAACCCGATGATCGCCAGCCTGCGTGTCTTTGGCACCACGAGTGCAAGTCCGAGGATTGTCTCGGCCGCGCCGTCCGTCATGATGTGCTGCTGGGTGTTCTCGGGAAACGCTGTGGCCGTGACGGACTCGAAGGCGTCGGGCTTGACGAAATGAGCCAGGCCCATACCGGCCAGCCCCAAGCCCCCAACAGTTGCGATCTTCGACATGACGGATCCTCTCGTGTCAGGCGAAAGCGTAGTCGCTCAGCGGGAATTCGGATGCCTGTCGCACGGCGGCGCGGGTCGACATCGGCCGCAGCAACGTTGGTTCGCCGCTCGGATTGAAGTAGTAGGAACGCGACGTCGCGCAGTTGCCGGCGCTGAACACGGAATCCGCGATCAGTTCGGTCATCCGGTCCAGGAACGCGG
>JAVHWG010000589.1:0-10248 GCA_032159965.1 Mycobacterium sp. | reverse complement strand
CCCGACCCCCCGGGGCTGATACACGACGACCCTCGCCTCCTCCCCCCTGGCGGGGGTCGTCCCATTTCTGGGGGTAAGTCACATTCGTTCACTCGTTGGACACCTTCTATTCATATCGGCCTTGGTTGCGGAATCGCATTTTCATGCGCGTCAGCCGCGCTGGAATTTGTCCCCAGACCGAGTTCAGTCCACAGAAGCCGACGCGGTGCTGGCGCCCGCACTGTGGCTGCTTTCACGCTGGACGGGTGAACTCAACGGCCGGCGTCCTCGGCGTCGTCGACGACCTAGGGCTGCGGGGTGATCTCGAGCGGGTAGGCGCGGCGGTCGGCGTGCGGGTCGTCTACCACGCGGGGCTGCCGAGCCGTCGTGAGTGGACGGCGGCCTCAGCGATCGCACTTGATGAAGCCGCGGCACTCCGCTGTGCCCACGGCGCGCTGCCTCGGCGGCCGGGGGTGGTACTGCTTGTCGCCGACGAGCCAGGCAACGCGACCTGGGAGGCCGCGATATCGCTTGGAGCGCAACACGTTCTACGTCTCCCGCAGCGTGAGGGCGATCTTGTGAAGCTACTGTCCGACGTCGGTGACTCGGGTGCGGGCGCGGCCGGTGGCGGCTGCGTTGTGGCGGTCGTCGGGGGCCGCGGCGGCGCCGGTGCCTCCATCTTCTCTGCCGCGTTGGCGATGTCGGCATCCGATCCGCTGCTGGTGGACGTCGACCCCTGGGGAGGCGGCATCGATCTGCTTCTGGGGATCGAACTTCAGCCGGGACTCCGGTGGCCGGACATCGCCGTGGAAAGCGGTCGGCTCACCCCCGCCGCGGTCCGCGACGCGCTGCCCCGTCATCGCCACATCGGGGTGTTGTCCGGCACTCGGCGAGCCGCGGACATCGGCACCGGAGCCTTGCTGGCGATCGTCGACGCTGGCCGACGTGGTGGCGCCACCGTGGTTTGCGACCTGCCCCGGCGGCTGACCGATGCCGCCGAGATCGCACTCGACACCGCCGATCTGGTGGTGACAGTCGGCGTGTGCGATGTGCGTTCCTGTGCATCTCTTGCCGCGATGACCCCGACGCTGCGCGCGGCCAATCCGAATGTGGGTCTGGTGGTGCGGGGACCGTCTCCCGGCGGTCTGCGCGCCGGAGATGTGTCTCGCGCCGCAGGGCTCCCGCTACTGGCCACCATGCGAGCCGAACCGCACCTGGCGCAGAGGCTGGAACGAGGCGGTTTGGTGTTGGGAAGGCATACGGCACTGGCCGGGGCCGCACGCCGGGTGCTTGCCGTGCTCGAGGACCATCCTGCGGCGGTGGCGGCGTGAACCCGTCGCTGATCGACCGGGTGCGCGAGCGGCTTGCGGCGGAATCGACGCCGTTGCGCCCGAACGTGGTGGCCGCCGCGATTCGAGCCGAGTCGGGCGGCGTTCTGGGTGACACCGAGGTGTTGACCGGCCTACGGGTACTACAGACGGAACTGACCGGTGCCGGGATTCTGGAACCGCTGCTATGCGCCAGCGGCACCACGGACGTCTTGGTCACGGGTCCGGATTCGGTGTGGGTGGACAACGGAAATGGACTGAGTCGCAGCCCGATTGAGTTCGCCGATGAAGCCGCAGTACGTCGCCTCGCGCAACGGCTGGCGCTCGTGGCAGGCCGGCGACTGGATGACGCGCAGCCGTGGATCGATGGATATCTGACGGGCGTGGGCCAAGGGCAGTTCGCGGTTCGACTGCATGCGATCCTCGCGCCCCTCGCCGTCGGCGGTACATGTCTGTCGCTACGAGTGTTGAGACCGGCGACGCAGGATCTGCCGGCGCTGCGTAGCTCCGGCGCAGTCGCTCCTGAGGCGGCCGCGATCACCGACCGGATCATCGCGGCCCGGCTGGCCTTCCTGGTGACAGGTGGCACCGGGGCGGGCAAGACAACGCTTTTGGCCGCTGCGCTCGGGGCGGTGTCACCCACCGAGCGGATCGTCTGCGTCGAGGACGCGGAGGAACTCGCGCCGCGGCATCCTCATCTGGTCAAGCTGGTGGCCAGAGCTGCCAACGTCGAGGGCGTCGGCGAGGTCACCATTCGTGACCTCGTCAAGCAGGCGTTACGTATGCGGCCGGACCGCATCGTCATCGGCGAGGTTCGCGGCGCCGAAGTAGTCGATCTGCTCGCGGCGTTGAACACCGGCCACGAAGGCGGTGCA
The DNA here is from genome assembly GCA_032159965.1 of Mycobacterium sp. GTDB lineage: Bacteria > Actinomycetota > Actinomycetes > Mycobacteriales > Mycobacteriaceae > Mycobacterium. Next base: position 8,066 of record JAVHWG010000589.1, on the reverse strand, counting down.
GGAACGGTGCACGCCAACAACCCGGCCGAGGTACCTGCCCGGCTCGAGGCCCTCGGTGCGCTCGGGGGTTTGGACCGAATGGCCCTGCACAGCCAGCTCGCGGCCGCGGTACAGGTCATATTGCACGTACGTCGTGGTCGTGACGGCAGCCGACGCCTCGACGAGATCGCGGTGCTGCACCGTGACGGAGGTCAGCTGGTGCAGGTCGTGACGGCTTGGCACGCTGACAGCGGAAGTGTTTCTGGTGCAAGCCTTTTGAGCGATATGCTGACCGCGCGAGGTCAGCCCTGATGGGTGTGTCCACAGCCGCACTGTTGATTGCCGTCGCACTGATCATCGCACCAGGTTCGTCGCGACCCCGGCTCATCTCGGCCGGCTTGGCGAGGCGCCGAAGTGTCATGACGCACCGGTCCGTGAGTTTGGAGGCGTACCTCGCAGCGACCATTGTCATGATCGCCGCGGCGGTCTCGATTCCGTTGGCGCTCGCGGCGTTGACGCTCACATGCACTCTGCTCATCCGTCGCCGAAGGCATAGAACACAGGGGCGGCTCGTCGACGAAGGCCGCGCGTTGGAGTCAGCGCTGGATGTCCTCGTCGGCGAGTTACGGGCCGGAGCCCAGCCGGTTGCGGCCTTCCGGGTGGCCGCGGCGGAATCCGAGGGCGCGGTGGGTTCGTCGTTCAGGGCAGTCGCCGGTCGGGCACTTCTTGGCGCCGATGTGGCCGCTGGACTGCGCAGCGTCGGGACGACCTCCGCTCGTCCGGCGCAATGGGAACGCCTGGCGGTCTGTTGGGAGTTGGCACAGTCCCATGGCCTTGGCATCGCGACGTTGATGCGTGCGGCGCAGTCCGACATCGTCGAGCGCGTCCGCTTCACCTCGCGAGTAAATGCAGGAATGGCAGGGGCCCGTGCGACAGCGACCATGCTGGCCGGGCTGCCGCTGGTTGGGATCGCGCTTGGCGAAGTCATTGGCGCCCAGCCGATCCGGTTCCTTCTCGGCAGCGGCGGGCCGCTGCTGGTGATCGGTTCTGCGCTGGTGTGTGTCGGCCTGCTCTGGTCGGATCGGATCATCCGGCGGGCGACGCCGTGACGCTGTCTGCGGTGTTGTTGGCCATCGCGATGTTGACCGCCCCCGGGGCCTTGAATGTGCGTCGGCGCGCTGTCCCAGCCGGGCGTCGGTTCGCGGCCGAAGGCACCGCATCCGGAGCGACGGATCCGCTGGCGATCGCGTCCAGTTTGGACGTGTTCGCGGTGTGTTTGACGGCTGGCATGGCGGTTCCGGCGGCGGCTGCCGCGACGGCGCCGACAGCACCTCACCCGCTGAGCGGGATGCTGCGTCAAGCGGCTGAATCGCTGGCGCTCGGAGCAGACCCGATGGTGGCCTGGTCGGGCCGCGGGGCCACTGTCGATGAGCACTGTGAGGCGCTATTGCGTCTGGCGCGCCGATCGGCGTCGTCGGGCGCCGCGCTCGCGAACGGGGTCGCCGAGCTTGCTACATCTGTTCGTCAAGACGCCGCCGACGTCGCGCGGGCCGCCGCCGAACGTGCGTCGGTGTTGATCGCGGGCCCGCTCGGCCTGTGTTATCTGCCGGCGTTCGTTTGCCTCGGCATCGTCCCAGTGGTGGCCGGGCTCGCGGGCAAAGTTTTGGGCTCCGGCTTGTTATGAAGGGCGACAATCATTTTCACAATCGACGGGAAGAGGGGATCATTCGATGGCGACGAGATGGCGGCGGGTGCGTGCCAGGGCTGCGTTGTTGCTCGCAGAGGACGACGGCATGTCCACGGTGGAGTACGCGATCGGAACCATCGCTGCAGCAGCGTTCGGCGCAATTCTGTACACGGTCGTCACCGGCGACTCGGTCGTGAGTGCCCTGACCAACATCATCAGCCGGGCGTTGAACACCAATGTGTAACTGATGCCGGCGCCGTCACGGTCGAGGCCGCGTTGGCCATCGTGGCGCTGGTGGCGGTGCTGGTGTTGTGCGTCGCCGGCATCAACGCGGTGGCACTGCAGATACGTTGTATCGACGCGGCCCGTGAGGCGGCACGGTTGGTGGCGCGCGGCGACGCCACCCAGGCCGAGACCGCCGCGCGGCGCGTCGGACCGCCGGGCGCAGTGCTGCGAGTGGAGCGTGACGGTGAGTTCGTGGTGGCGCGGGTCAGCGGTCGTTCATTGCTCCTTCCGGGTCTTACGATCTCCGCGCAGGCGGTTACGGTCGCCGAGCGCGGCACGGAATGACCGCGGCGCGGCGAGCATCGTCGCCGCATCGATGATCGCGGTGTTGGTGGCGATAACACTGGGCGCGGTCCACGTCGGCTCGGCGGTGATCGCTCGGCACCGGGCGCAGGCCGCCGCGGACATGGCGGCGCTGGCGGGTGCCACGGTAATGCCGGACGGACCTGCGGCGGCGTGCGCGAAGGCCGCCGCCGTCGCGCGGGCAATGGGCGTCGAGCAGGCATCGTGCGAGACGGACGGCCTGGACGTGGCCGTGACGATCGACGCGCAGCTGGCTCTGCCGGCCTGGGGCCTGGGGCCGGCCCACGCGATCGCCCGCGCGGGACCGGAATACGCGTATTAGCGGGCGTTCATCCACGGAATCCGCAGTTTTGCGGGCCGCCGGCCAACTGATCGCCTCTGATTTGCCAGCTCGCGCGCCGGTCCGGCTTTCTGGTGGCAGTGCTGGATGAAGAGAAATTCTCATTCGCTGCGGATTCCGTCGTCAGAGCCCGTAGTTAGCCCAGCAAAGCGGTCTGACGTCGGCACGCTGCTTGCACATGTTGTTCAGCCAGGGTATTTTTCGCGTGCACCCAGGTGATCGGATGCTAAACGAAATACGTTGTCACGCTGCACGCATGCGTCTGTTCCGGGGGCGGCGCAAGCTTGTCAGTCCGCGACGACGGCCGTCGAGGGGTAGGCCGTCCGAAGCGGGTGGGTCGGGGGCCCGCGTGGCACCGCATCCGGATTGCACCGCGCCGAAACCGAATTCCAGGTTGCGAATTCTGCCAAATCACGACCGTGTGTTCAGTTTCGGCGCAACAAGTTCGGCGACCAGGAGTCGCAACACCTGCACGGCGCCGGCTTTGTCCAGGGGATCGTTGCCGTTGCCGCACTTGGGCGACTGCACGCACGACGGACACCCGTGCGGGCAGTCGCAGGATTCGATGGCGTCGGCGGTGGCCGACAACCACGTCACCGCCTGCCGGAACCCGCGTTCCGCGAATCCCGCGCCGCCCGGGTAGCCGTCGTAGACGAAGACCGTCGGCAGACCGGTGTCGGGCCCGATCGCCGTCGACAACCCGCCGATGTCCCCGCGATCACAACTGGCGATGAGCGGCAGCAAACCGATCGCCGCGTGCTCTGCGGCGTGCAACGACCCTGGCACGCGTGGCCAGTCGATCCCACTGGCCTGCAACGCTTCTGGGGTGATCGTATACATCGTTGCCACTGTCTCGAGTGTCCGGGCGGGCATATCGAGTTCGACGAAGTCGATCACCTCCCCGGCGGGCGTACGCCGTAGGAATCCGGTCACCTGATTGGTCACCGCGACCGGCACCAACCCCAGGGTGACGGACCCGAACGTCGAGCGCTCGCCAGTACCCGTCACCGAGATGTCGGTGACTTCCCGTGCGTAAGTGGCATAGCCCGGTTCCTCGGCATGAACGAACGCCACTCCTTCCTCGAAGTCGAGCCCGTCGACGAGGTAGCTCTCACCCTGATGCAGATAGACCGCTCCGGGATGTACCGACAACGCGGCACGGCCCGCGTCGACACCCCCCAGTACCCGCCCGCTGTCGGCCTCGAGGATCGCGATCTGTTCACCGGTGGAGCCGCGAATGTTGACCGCCGGGTGCGGATCGACACCTGGCGCCGCGAAGTAGCCACTGCCCCTGCGGCGCAACAACCCGTCGTCCACAAGTGCTGCTGCGACGTCGGCAGCACCCCACTCACGCACTTCTGCGTCCGTCAGCGGCAGCTCGGTGGCAGCGCACAGCAACTGGGGCCCGAGCACGTAGGGGTTCGTCGGGTCGATCACGACCATCTCGATTGGCCTGTCCAGCAGTGCCTCCGGATGGTGCACGAGGTAGGTGTCCAGTGGGTCGTCACGCGCGATCAGCAGCACCAGCGCGCTTTGCCCACGTCGGCCCGACCGTCCTGCCTGTTGCCAAAACGACGTCACGCTGCCGGGGAACCCCGCCAACACCACCGCGTCGAGTCCGGCGATATCGACGCCGAGTTCCAGTGCGTTGGTGGTGGCTAGGCCCGCCAACTCGCCGTCGGCCAGTGCGCGCTCCAACGCCCGGCGATCCTCCGCGAGATAGCCCGCCCGATATGACGCCACCCGATCCGCCAGGGCGGGTGCCGTCTCAGCCAGGCGGGCGCGTGCGCTCAGCGCGGTGAGTTCCGCGCCGCGGCGGGACCGCACGAACGTCAGCGTCCTTGCTCCCTCGACGACGAGATCGGCCATCACCCGCGCGGCCTCTGCACCTGCGGAGCGACGCACCGGTGCGCCGTGCTCGCCGGTGATGTCCTCACGCAACGCCGGTTCCCACAGGGCGACTGTCCGCGCTCCGTGGGGTGACCCGTCCTCGGTGACCTCCTCGACCGTCTGCCCGATCAACTTCGCGGCGGTCACCCCGGGGGAGGCCGTGGTGGCGCTGGCGAAAATGACGGTCGGAGAGCCGCTATAGCGGCCGCAAAGTCGTAGCAACCGTCGCAGCACCATCGCCACGTTGGAACCGAAAATACCTCGGTAGTAATGACATTCGTCAACGACGATGAATTTCAGGTTGCGCAGGAACACCGCCCAGCGGGCGTGATTGCGCAGCATCGATAGGTGGATCATGTCGGGATTGGAGAACACCCACCGCGATTGTTCGCGGGCGAACCTGCGCACTTCTGCGGGACTGTCGCCGTCGTAGGTGGCGGGCGCGACGTCACTGAGCCGATCCACCGCATCGGTGAGTGACGCCGCGGTGCGCAGCTGATCGTGACCCAAAGCCTTAGTCGGAGAAAGATACAACGCCCTGGCGCGACGGTCGTCGGCCATCGCGGAGAGGATCGGCAATTGGTAGGCAAGGGATTTGCCCGACGCGGTGCCGGTACTGATCACCACGTGGCGGCCGTCATGGGCGAGGGTCGCCGCGCGTGCCTGATGTGACCACGGTGTGGCCACGCCGCGTGCCACGAAGGTGTCGACCACCTCCTGTTCGGCCCACGACGGCCACGCCGCAGGCGCGCCCTGACGTGCGTCCAGCTCGGCGACATGGCGCAGCGGATGCTCGTCGGGATCGGTGCCGGCGAGCGCGCTGGCGAGCAGCTCGCCGCCGAAACTGGCCATCACCGACCTCCCGTTATTTGAACGCGTCTCCCGGATACAAATTGTTCACGAAGTCTGCGACAGACAGGGTGTCGCATTCACGCTGATCATGATTGACTATCCGCGGTCGCAGCTTCTGTGTTCGTGTTATTGCACTCGCAGGATCGACGTTGCGGTCGCGGTTCCTGCGAGGATGGCAAGTCGGTGTCAGACCGGCAACACCACGAAGGATTAGCGGTCGGAACAGGCCCGGTGTACCGAAAAACGGTGTGCCGCACCCTGTCAGAGAAGGAAACATCGAGAAATGCCACAGGGAACTGTGAAGTGGTTCAACGCGGAGAAGGGCTTCGGCTTCATCGCGCCGGAGGACGGCTCCGCTGACGTTTTCGTCCACTACACGGAGATTCAGGGCAGTGGGTTTCGCACCCTGGAAGAGAATCAACGCGTCGAGTTCGACGTCGGGCAGAGCCCCAAGGGTCCGCAGGCCACAGGTGTGCGCTCCATCTGAGTAATCAGACCTGACGAAACCCCCGCAGCTGCGCCACGTCGCGGGGGTTTTCGCATTCGTGCCCGAACGCTTGCCCGTCGACACGCCGGTGCTGCATCGGATGCACGCCCACCGCGCGTCAGCGCTGGCCTACTGTCGTTGGCGTGAGCCAGCTGTCCTTCTTCTCTGCCGAATCGGTGCCCCCCGCGGTCGCCGATTTGACGGGTGTGCTGGCGGCCGGCGGACAAGTGGTGATGGTCGGCGGCGGGGCGCGATTGTCCGTCGTCGTCGAACATCCGTGGCGGGCCGAGGGGTTGGCCGACATGATCCGCACCGCCGGCCTCGAGGCAGAGATCTCCAGCACCGACGAGGGCACCCCACTGGTGCGCACCTCGGCGGACCCGAGGCTGGTCGCCATTGCGGGCGATTGGACGAGGGGCGCCGTCAAGACGGTGCCCCGGCAGTGGTTGCCGGGTCCCCGCGAGCTGCGGGCCTGGGTGCTGGCGGCCGGAACGCCCGAAGCAGACCGCTATCTGCTCGGGCTGGACCAGCACGCTCCCGACACGCATTCGCCGCTTGCGTCGGCGCTGATGCGCGTCGGGATTGCACCTACGCTGATCGGCACCCGGGGCACCCGTCCAGCCCTGCGAATAACTGGCCGTCGACGGCTATCGCGCCTGGTAGAGAACGTGGGGGAACCGCCAGGCGACGTCGAGGCGTTTTCGCAATGGCCCCATGTCTGAAGGGTCGTGACGGTGTAGTCGGTTTGCGTCGCCGCGCGCGGGGTGCAATCTTGTCATGTGCTGAGGAGCAGGCGGCAACATTACGGCGCAGCTCGGATCAGCGAGAAGAAGTGGAGCGTAAGCGCAGTTGGCGGACAACGGCGGCAACGGTAAAAGGAATGTGAGACGACTCGTCATTGTCGAGTCGCCCACCAAAGCGCGCAAATTAGCGGGCTACCTGGGTGCCAACTACATAGTCGAATCCTCGCGGGGCCACATTCGTGACCTGCCCAGGGCGGCGGCCGACGTGCCGGCCAAGTACAAGTCGGAACCGTGGGCTCGGCTGGGCGTCAACGTCGACGAAGACTTCGCGCCGCTCTACATCATCAGCCCCGACAAGAAGAGCACGGTCACCGAGTTGAAAGGCCTGCTCAAGGACGTCGACGAGCTGTATCTGGCCACGGACGGCGACCGCGAAGGCGAGGCGATCGCTTGGCATCTGTTGGAGACGCTGAAACCCCGCATCCCCGTCAAGCGGATGGTGTTTCACGAGATCACCGAGCCGGCGATCCTGGCAGCCGCGGAAAACCCCCGCGACCTGGATATCGACCTCGTCGACGCTCAAGAAACCCGCCGGATCCTGGATCGGCTGTACGGCTACGAGGTCAGTCCGGTGCTGTGGAAGAAGGTCGCGCCGAAGCTGTCGGCCGGCCGGGTGCAGTCGGTGGCCACCAGGATCATCGTCCAGCGCGAACGCGACCGGATGGCGTTTCGCAGCGCCACCTACTGGGACGTCGTCGCCGAGATGGACGCAGGGGCGCAGGCGAAACCGCAGACGTTCACCGCGCGTCTGCTCAGCGTCGACGACCGCCGGGTGGCCGCCGGCCGCGACTTCGACTCGCTGGGGCAGATTAAGAAAGCCGACGAAGTCCTGGTCCTCGACGAGGCTGGCGCGGTAGCGCTGGCGCGTGGTTTGCAGGGTGCGGCGCTGACCGTCTCCTCGGTTGAGTCCAAGCCGTATACGCGCAGGCCGTACCCGCCGTTCATGACGTCCACGTTGCAGCAGGAAGCCGGCCGCAAGCTGCGGTACTCGTCGGAGCGCACCATGAGCATCGCGCAGCGGCTGTACGAGAACGGCTACATCACCTACATGCGTACCGACTCGACCACGCTGTCGCAGTCGGCGATCGACGCGGCGCGCAGGCAGGCGCGCGAGCTCTACGGCGAGGAATACGTCCACCCGACGCCGCGCCAGTACACCCGCAAGGTGAAGAACGCGCAGGAAGCGCATGAGGCGATCCGGCCGGCCGGGGAATCGTTCGCGACCCCGGGCCAACTGCACGCACAGCTCGACAACGACGAGTTCCGGCTCTACGAGCTGATCTGGCAGCGCACAGTCGCCTCGCAGATGGCCGACGCGCGCGGGACGACGCTGAGTCTGCGGATCAGCGGGCAGGCCGACACCGGCCAGGGTGTGGTCTTCAGCGCGAGCGGGCGCACGATCACGTTCCCGGGCTTCCTGTCCGCCTACGTCGAGAGTCT
>JAVHWG010000578.1:0-4643 GCA_032159965.1 Mycobacterium sp. | reverse complement strand
TGAACTCGATAGACCTCGAAGAGCAGCGGGTGGCCCGTTACATCGCGGCCATATTGAGCAAACGCCCGGACCTGTCTGCGGACGCCAGGGAGAACCTAGGCCGTTTCTCGCTGGCGCAACAGCCGGCAGCGGCATCTGCGATGCCGGCGTGGCCATCTGAAGAACTTGACGAACGTGAGCAGCGGCAGGGGGACGCTGTTACTGCGACGCAGCGGCGCGGAATCGATGGACTTCTCGACAGGGCGGTGCGGGCAATCAACCGTGGCGACCTCGCGACCGCGGAGGCGCTGGCTAACCGTGTGCTCGAGGTGGACCGCGGCAACTTCGACGCCGAGGAGCTACTCGCCGGGCCTGCCACGGGCGGTGGTGAGATCAGGCGACTGTCAATTCTTTTCGCAGACCTCGTGGACTCCACGGCATTGTCGATGCGCGTGGAGCCAGAGGTATACCGCGCCGTCGTCGGCCGGTACCGCGACGTGGTGCGAGAGACGGTCGAGCGTTACGAGGGACATATCTTCTCGATCAAGGGGGACGGGCTGCTCGCGGTGTTCGGCTATCCGCGCCCCCACGAGGATGACGTCGGGCGCGCGGTACAAACCGGACTCGATATCGCCGGCAAAGTGGTCGAACTCAGCGGCCGGGTCAGGAACCGGTTCGGTTTCGATATCCACGTCCGTGTGGGCATCCATCGCGGGCTGACCTATCTTGACGCGGAGCAGGACGACGTTTACGGGGCCGCCGCGAACCTGGCCGCGCGCATGTGCGGCCTCGCGGAACCGGACGGTGTCGTTGTCTCTGATGCAGTCGAACGGCTTATCGGCGACAGATTCGAGCTCGCGAAGCGTGTGCCGCAACTTGTGAAGGGTGTCGCGGAGCCAGTCATTCACTACCGCGTCATCGATCAGCGCGACACGAAAACAACGTCTGCGCGTCCACTCATCGGCCGAACGTCAGAGATCGCGTACCTGCGGGAGAGCTGGGAGAAGGCACGACGCGGCACCCTGGAAGTTCCCGGAGTGGTGCTTCGAGGCGAAGCGGGAATCGGCAAGAGCCGTTTGGTGCGGGCAGTAGTCGACATGGCAGAACAATCAGATGCTGCAGTGCTGACCCTGAATGGATCGCCACTTCACACGAGCGTCGGCATGCACCCAATCCGCCGGCTACTCGAACGCCGGTGCGGCATCACCCGCGAGTCCGATGCCTCAGAGCGGCTGCGTCTGCTCCAGAGGGAGATCAGAGAACGATCGCTCAACGAAGCAGCGATGGTCCCGCTGCTGGCACCGATCCTCGGCATACCCCCGGAGAGTGGCTATCAGCCGGTCGAGGCCGAAGGACGCAAGCTCCATGACCTGATCACGGCCGCTGCCCACGACTACCTCGCCGCGTGCATGCAGCAGGGGCCGACGTTGGTGGTGGTAGAAGACATGCACTGGTTCGACCAGGACAGCATCGCGATCGTGAACCTGTTGTTGGCGGACGAGCGGGAGTGGGTGTTGATCGTGATGACCGAGCGCGAACCGTCGTCGCTGCCGGACAGTTCGCTGGCGGAGACCTTCGAGCTCAAGCCATTGACAGACACCGAAGCCGAAGAGTTGATCCTCGCCCTTGATCCGGACCTTCACGCCGACGCGCGCAGCGCTGTCCGTCGGCGTTGCGACGGAATGCCGCTCTTCATTGAGCAGGTCGTCAAGAAGCTCGAGGAGCAACCGAGCGCGGTTCGTACCGACGTGCCCGACACCCTGTACGAAGCCCTGTTCGCGCGCCTGCGATCCAGCGACGAGACAGTTCAGGTGGTAGAAGCCGCCGCCGTCATCGGCAGGAACGTCGACCGCGGGTTGTTGCTGTCTGTCATCGACGAGAGTGTCCACAAGGACGTAGATCACATCATCGACGAGCTCATCCGCGGTCGGGTGCTCGAACCATCGGCACACGGCGGATGGCGATTTCGCCATGAGCTGCTCCGCGAGGTTGCCGCAGAGTTGCCGCCGCCCACCCGTCGGCGTCAACTCCACGGCAAAGTGGCCGACTCCCTGGTGATCGCGGCCGCAGACGGCAACCCGGACTGGTCACTCGTCGCCACACATTACGAGCGCGCCCAACGCCATGCCGAGGCGGCGAAGTGCTTTCAGAGCGCATCGACGAATGCCCGGCAGCGGGGAGCGTTGCCTGAGGCGCGGGCCTACCTGGCACAGGCTATTTCGCAGATCGGTCTGGCGCCGAAAGGACCTGAGCGCGATCGGCTGGAAGTCACCCTGCGATTGAGTCGCGGCTTCCTGGCGTCCGCGGCAGAAGGTATGTCGAGCGCCGAAGCCGCCGCCGACTTCGAACGGTGTGCGCAGCTACCGGGAATCGATTTACAGGACGACGAGTCGATTGCAACGTTCGTTGCGTTGTTCGGCTATTACGCGTTGCGCGCGGATCTCGGTCGCGTGCAGCAGCTTCTCGGATATCTCGACCAACTGCGCAGTCACCTCAGCCCCGAGCAGCAGAAGTGGTTCTCGCCGTTCAGCGACGCGGCCTACGGCATGCTCGCCTGGTACCGGGGCGAATTCGGCGAGGCGCTGGACAGGCTGCAGTCAGCGGCGACGTCGCGGAGTGAAGAGGGTGCGAGAGAGACAGCCGCCGTGTGGTACATGCCCAACGAGGCCACGGCATCGATCCACACTCATTTGGCGCTGGCGCGTTATCTCACCGGTGACTTGGCAGGCGCAGAAGCCGAACTGATCCAGACCGAGAAGCGTTGCGCGACGCTTGAATTTCCTCAAGGCGCGTTCAGCATCGCCTACGGACGCCAAATGGAGGTGCTGATTCGCATCGAAGCCGGCCAACTGGAGCGGGCCAAGGTGGTCGCAGCCGCCATCGGTGCGGAAGCCGAACAGCACGGCCTCGATTCATGGACGATGATCGCCGCCGCCCAACAGGCGACTGTCGATGCGATGACGACTCTTGCTTCTGGGAACCTGGACCAGGCCGTCGTGCAGGGGCATCTCGCGACCCTCACAATGTTCGTGGACATCTGGCGCGCGCTCGAGGTCAAGTCGCTCATCACGTTCTACGACGCTGTGCTGGCCCGGCTTCTGATCGCGGCGGGTAAACCAGAGGATGGCCGCGAACGGGTGCAGATGGCCTTGGATCTCGCCAAGAACACTGGCATGTCTTTCTACGATGCCGAACTTCTGCGCCTCCGCGCCGCGACCTACGAAGGTGACGACGAGCGACGAGCAGACCTTCTCGCCGCCATCGAGTTGGCCCGCAAGCAGGGAGCCGTCATCTTCGTGCTGAGAGCTGCCGCACAATATCTCGATCTTTACGGCGACCGTGAACCCTTGGCCGCCGCAGTCGCAAGGTTTCCAAACCACAGCACCTGGCCAGAACTCGCGAGGGCGTCAGCACTCCTTGACTAAGCTTCGAGTCTCCTGCGCACCGCGGCCACCCGCTCCCTGAGTTCCGCTTCGTCGATGACGCCGCGGCTCACCAACGAATGCGCGAGTGCAACCAACTGGCTCTCCGGATACGGCACGTCGGCATAAACCGTCGCCGACAGGACGTCTTCCTCATCGCGCCGTTCTTTGAAGGTGGGAATGTCTGCACTGCACGCAGCGCGATCCAGTGCGTCGCACATGCCGTCGAGACTGGTCTTCCACGGCGGCACAGGGTTCTGGACGCCCCACTTCGCGGCCATGCGATCCCATGTCTGATCGCGTCGCACGATGTTCCTCAGAGTCTCGATGTCGCCCGACTCCCCCGTCTGGCTCATCCCGCGTTCCCCGGATGAATCGCCGGCCGAGTATCAGTGATGACGTTCGTGGTGACGCCGGCCTTGGGTAGTGCGACGCCGATCAGGCAGTCGCGGGTCAGGATCTGCACCAACTGCTCCTCATCCCAGTCGTCGGTGCCCTCGGGACGCATGGGCATGACCATGAATCGGTGCTTCTGGTTGGAATCCTGTACGCGAATGGAGATTTCGTCAGGCAGATAGAGCCCGAACTCGGCGAGCACCTGGCGCGGCCAACGGACCATCCGCCGACGGTAGTTGGGCGTGCGATACCACTCGGGTGAATTGCCAAGTATCGGACGCGGATAGCACGAGCACAACGCGCACACGATCACGTTGTGCACGGTCGGCGTGTCGGCGAGAATCTGAAACGCGGTGAAGTCGCTGGGCGTTCCGAACCCCGTGGGCTCCATCCAGTCGACCCCCACCTCCTTGCTGGCGGTCATGGAGTCGGCGAGGGCAAGCTTCTCGAATTCGGGATCCAGCCAGGCCCTGGCGACCAGATGCGCGGCGGGTGTGGGGCCGATCTGCTCCGCGAACTCGGTCATCAGGCGGTGGTCTTCGGCGGTGAAGATGCCCTTTTCGATGCACAGCTCGCGAAGCGCGATCTCCAGGACTTCGAAGTCCGTGATCTCGTCAACCATCGGCGCGACCGTGCGCTCGTGGTCGTGATCGTGATCGTGACCGTGGTCAGCCATGTAAAACCCTTCCGGGACAGCCTATTCGGCGGCCTGCAGCCAATGTTCGGGAATCTCGGTCGCGATGACGTCGTCGTCGGTTCCGGTGTAGCCGTACCACAACTGCGCCATGTTGAACTTGACGACGTAGAACCATTCCGGGGTCGCGGGACGGTCCCAGGTCTCGTCCT
>JAVHWG010000576.1:0-3451 GCA_032159965.1 Mycobacterium sp. | reverse complement strand
CGGGCGTGCGAGGACAGCCCGGACTACCTGATCGAGACGTCCACCCTCACCGGCGCGCAGACGGTGGCGTTGGGCGCCCGCATCCCGGGGGTGATGGGCAGCGACGAGTTCCGCGACCGCGTCGCCGCGATATCGCAGCGGGTGGGCGAGAACGGCTGGCCGATGCCGCTGCCCGACGAACTAAAAGACGACCTGAAGTCGACGGTGGCCGACATGGCGAACATCAGTGGGCAGCGTTTCGCCGGCATGCTGGTGGCCGGGGTGTTCCTGCGGGAGTTCGTTGCCGACGACGTGGCCTGGGCGCATATCGACGTGGCGGGTCCGGCGTACAACACCGGCAGCCCGTGGGGCGCCACTCCCAAGGGAGCCACCGGGGTGCCGACCCGCACCATGTTTGCCGTACTCGAAGACATCGCGAGCAACGGCTAGCGCCCTTCTGCCGTCGAACGTGGGGCCTGTGCACGTCGGAGCCCAATTCCACGTACGTGGGGCCCACACTCGGCGACCCGAGACGTGGTTTAGCCGCAGCACACCGGGCTACTTAGAGACCAGCGAAATAGTCCTCTTCGAGAAAGGCCGGATCATGACTGTGCGGCGGTTGATCATCGCGGTAGGCGTCGTTCTTCTGCTGGCTGGTGTGATCGGGTTGCTGGTGCCCGTGCAGGTGTCTAACAGCAACGGCGGAACAGTCAGCTGTGGCAATGGGATTGCCAGTGATCTGACGGGGGCCAGGTCAGCCAACGACAGCAGCGTCGCCAACATCCCGGTCCTCAATCAGATCGTCCCGCACACCGACTTCGTGGCCGCCTGCGAATCGTCGCTGTCGACCCGGCGTGCCTGGACGATACCGTTGACGCTGCTCGGCCTCGTCGCGATCGGCGGGTCGCTGCTGGTACGGCGAAACCAAGGCGCGACTTCCCGCGTCTAACCAGCGGCTGAAGCTCAGATCACCCGCACCCGCGCGGTACTGCGCAGTGCCTGTGGCAGCACGCGAGAGACGCCGTAGAGGGCGTAGGCCTCGAAAGTGACCGGCCGGATCGGCTTGTTCTTCTTGACCGCGGACACGATGGCGTTGGCCACCTTGTCGGGACCGTAGCGGCGCAGCGAGAACATCTTGTCCAGCTGACCGCGCCGCCCGTCGACGTGCTCGCTGCTGTCGATCCGGGTGTCAAATCGCGTGTTACTGATCATGTTGGTGTTGATGACGCCCGGGCAGATCGTGGTCAGACCCACATCGGCGGCGTCGAGTTCGGCTCGTAGGCAGTCAGAGAACATATAGGTGGCCGCCTTCGAGGTGCAGTAGGCGCTGAGCGACTGCAGTGGCGCGTAGGCGGCCATCGACGCCACATTGACGATGTGTCCACCGGTACCGCGGTCGACCAGGCGTTGCCCGAATGCCCTGCACCCGTTGACAACCCCGCCCAGATTGATGTCCAGCACGCGGTCGAACTGCTCGGCCGGGGTGTCCAGGAAGCCGCCCGCCTGCCCGATGCCGGCGTTGTTGACGACGATGTCGGGCAGGCCGTGTTCGGCGCACACCTGCTCGGCGAACGTCTCGACGGCGTCGGCGTCGGATACGTCAAGCACATAGGCATGCGCGACGCCGCCGCGCGCGACGATCTGGGCGGCCGTCTCCTTGACCGTGGCCTCGTCGATGTCGCTGACGACGATCTCGGCGCCCTCCCGCGCGAACGCGATCGCGGTCTCGCGGCCAATCCCGCTGCCCGCGCCGGTGATCGACACCAGGGTGTCGCCGAAGTGCCCGCGCGGTCGGCCGACCTGGGCACGCAGCAACGCGCGACTCGGCGGCTTGCCTTCGGCCATGTCGGCGAAGTCGTGGACGGCGGCGGCCATCACCTGCGGGTGCGACATCGGTGAAAAGTGACCGGCCCTGATATCGCGCCGCCACAGCCGCGGCACCCAGCGGGCCGTCTCGTCGTAACCGTGGGGACGCACGAACTTGTCCCCCGTGTTGACGATCAGCTGCACCGGCACGTCAACGATGTGCACGTCCTGACGGCGGAACTTGGCCGAGTACGAACGCCAGTAGTTCGCCGGGTACACCTTCACTGAATTTGCGGCGTCGCTGGCGATGTTCTCGGAGTGCCGGATCTGGTCGACCGGGATGTTGTCGACAACGCTGCGCCGCAGCGCCGCGCTGCGGAACGCCAGCCGCAGCAGCAGCGGCGCCAGCACCGGAACCGAAAAGAACGCCATGTAGGTCAACCGCAGGGCCTGGCTGACCGCCCGGGAAAACTGCCGCGGACGCCACGGTCGCCTCAGACCGCCGAAGACGAAATTGACCAGCTGATCGTGGGCGGGACCGGACACCGAGGTGAACGTTGCGACCCGATCGCCGGCGCCCGGCCGGCTCAGGTACTCCCACACGCTCACCGACCCCCAGTCGTGGGCCAGCACGTGCACCGGCTGCCCGGGGCTCAGCTCGCCGATCACCGCGGCGAAGTCGTCGGCCATCCGGGCCATCGTGTAGGCCGAGACGGGTTTGGGCGCCGATGACAACCCGACGCCGCGGTTGTCGAAGCGCAGCACCCGGAACCGCCGCGCCAGCAAGGGAACAACGCCGTCCCACAACACATGGGAGTCCGGCCACCCGTGCACCAGGACGACGGTCGGCCCTTCCCGGTTGCCTTCTTCGTACACCGCGATTCGAACGCCGTCCGCGCTGTCGACGAACTGCTGGGGTGCATGTTGTGTTGCCGGCATCAAACCTCCGCCACCTGGGACTTGCTGTCTCGATCGGTGGCCACACCGTAGCAAGGGCGGTCGGCCCGATCCGCATCCGAAGCCCGCCGCGCCCTGAATGAGGTGCGCCGGTAGCAGAGTGACAGGATAAGTTTTGACAGCTACATAAGGTCCGCATCCGGTTCACGACTGTGTGGTAAGCCAGAGGTCGACCTGCGCCGACCGACGACCGTTCGAGGAGTCAACAGAGATGGCCTTCTCAGTCCAGATGCCCGAACTCGGCGAGAGCGTCACCGAGGGAACGGTCACCCGCTGGCTCAAGCAGGAAGGCGACACGGTCGAAGTCGACGAGCCACTCGTCGAAGTTTCGACGGACAAGGTCGACACCGAAATCCCGTCGCCGGCCGCGGGGGTACTCACCAAGATCGTCGCCCAGGAGGACGACACCGTTGAGGTAGGCGGCGAGCTCGCCGTCATCGGCGGCGACGACGACAGCGGCGACGACAGCGGCGGGTCGGACGCCCCCGCCAAGGATGAAGCCGAAGCGCAGGCCCAGGAACCGGAAGACGAACCGGCAGAAGAAGAGTCCGAAAGCGAACCCGAGCCGGAACCGGAGCCCAAGCAAGAGAAGAAGTCGCACGACTCATCCGGTGGGGACTCGACGCCGGTGAAGATGCCCGAGTTGGGCGAGTCGGTCACCGAGGGCACGGTGACTCGATGGCTGAAGAAGGTCGGCGATTCGGTCCAG
>JAVHWG010000492.1:0-3323 GCA_032159965.1 Mycobacterium sp. | reverse complement strand
GCGCGTTGCGCACTTTGGGGCGATTGAGCGTGAGGGTACGGATCCGGTCCGTCGTGTCAATCAGCAGCACGTCTGAGGTTTGTCCCTCGTCAGCGGGAGGTGCCCCCACTTCGCGCGAGCGCTCATCGTCGTCGTCAACCACGTCTTGAGCCTATCGTCGGGGTATGTGCCGAAACATCACCGAGCTGCGCGGGCTGGAGCCCGCCGCCACCGACGTCGAGATCGAAGCCGCCGCTCGCCAGTACATCCGCAAGGTCAGCGGTATCACCAGGCCGTCGACGACCAACGTGGACGCATTCGAGGCGGCGGTCGCCGAGGTCACCGCCACCACCATGCGCCTGCTGTCTGAGTTGCCGCCGCGCAAGCAGCCGCCGAAGACGGTGCCGCCGTTGCGCCGACCGGAAGTACGCGCACGGCTGGGGATATGAGCGTTTGCGCGAAAAGGAAATGGAAGCCCTGACCCATCCGGCCCTCAAAGAGTGGAGCGCGGCGGTGCACGCCTTGCTCGACGGCCGGCAGACCGTCCTGCTCCGCAAGGGCGGCATCGGCGAGAAGCGTTTCGAGCTGGCGGCCAAACGGTTCCTGTTCTTCCCGACCGTCGCGCACAGTCACACCAAACGAGTGCGGCGCGAGCATCAGGACCTGCTCGCCGCCGCGGCGGCGGACAGTGCAGGCGATCATGTTGTCCTGCGTGCCGGTGCGAACGTCGTTGCCGCGGTGGAGGTGACGAACCCGGCTGGCCTGCCCGATATCGAGGGTCTGCACATCTGGACTGATCGCTCGGTGCGTGAGGACCGGCTGGACTTCCGCCCGAAGCATCGGCTCACCGTCCTCGTCGTCCAGGCGTGCCCGCTGATCGAGCCGGTGTCGGTGATCCGCACGGACGATCAGGCGGGCTGCGTCAGCTGGGTGGACGTACCGGTGGTGCCCGACTGGGGTCTGCCGGTGCATGACGACACGACGCTGGCCGGGATTGCCGCCGACGTCCGACGCGCCGTGGCCGAACGTCAGAACTTGTAGTACGGGGCCAACTGGTTGGCCCGCATCATGTTCTCCGCCGGGCAGTCGATGTCGGGGTTCGAGTAGATGGGCGAGAAGAACAGCGACTGCTGGATCACGCCGTAGCTGGTCTTGAACATCACCATGCAGGAGTACCACCAGCGGTTGTTCCAGTTGGTGGGTTTCATCACCCAGAGCCAGGCGGCGCGGTGGCCGTCGATCGTCGTCTCGATGGAGTCGGGTGACAAGCTCGCCTCGTAGGTACGCCAGTTGATCGGCTCGATCGCCATCTGGTAGTTGGCCGCGTCGAAATGGCAGCGCAGCCCGTCCTCGGGCTCAGGTGGGGTGAACGCCAGCCCCAGGTTCTGCAGCACGCCCATCGGGATGTCCTCACACGGGGCGAACGGCGTCGGGGGGTCGACGGTGGCGACGACCGGCCATTTGATGGTCGTGCTGGGCGAATCCAGCGGGACGGCGGTGGAACGCAGCTGCACACCGGAGTCCGCGCCGAGCTGCGTTGGCGAGGATTGCCACGCCATCACGACCGCGGTCACCACGGCGCACAGCACAGCGAACAGCCGCAACCTGGTGGCCATCGGCACCCCCTCCGTTGGACTGCTGTGCACGCCCCTCGGGGGAGTGTAACGGCGCGCTCCGGTCTGCACGACGAGAAACAGGAACCTGTTCTAGTTGGCCTACTCTGGTGTGTTGTGGCGACACTTTGGGCAGTGAGTGACCTGCATACCGGTCACACCGGGAACAAGCCGGTCACCGAGTCGCTGCACCCCTCATCTGAAGACGACTGGCTGATCGTCGCCGGTGACGTCGCCGAACGCACCGACGACATCCACTGGTCGCTGGACCTGCTGCGGCGCCGATTCGCCAAAGTGATCTGGGTGCCCGGCAACCACGAATTGTGGACGACGGCCAAGGACCCGGCCCAGGTGTTCGGCCGCGCCCGCTACGACTACATCGTGAACATGTGCGACGAGATGGGTGTGCTGACGCCGGAGCATCCGTACCCCGTGTGGACCGACGCGGGCGGTCCGGCCACCATCGTGCCGATGTTCCTGCTGTACGACTACTCGTTTCTGCCCGAGGGCGCGACGACAAAGGCGGAGGGCCTGGCGATTGCGCGGGAGCGCAACGTGGTGGCCACCGACGAGTTCCTCCTGTCATCCGAGCCGTACGCCACCCGCGACGCGTGGTGTCGCGATCGGGTGGCCTACACCCGCGACCGGCTCGAGAAGCTGGACTGGATGACCCCGACAGTGCTGGTGAACCACTTCCCGCTTCGGCGCGAGCCGTGCGACGCCCTGTTCTATCCGGAGTTCTCCCTGTGGTGCGGCACCACCGCGACCGCCGATTGGCACACCCGCTACAACGCCGTCTGCTCCGTCTACGGGCATCTGCACATTCCGCGCACCACGTGGTACGACGATGTGCGGTTCGAGGAGGTGTCCGTCGGATATCCGCGAGAGTGGCGGCGCCGCAAGCCATATCGGTGGCTGCGCCAGGTGCTCCCCGATCCCGAGTACCCGCCGGACTACCTCAACGAGTTCGGCGGCCATTTCCAGATCACCGGCGAGATGCGCGCCTATGCGGAGAAAGTTCGCGTGCGAGTCGCGGAGCGCATGAAGCCGCAATGACCGTCTCCGCCACGCTGATCTCGGCCGTCGTGCCCGATTTCGTCGCCGCAGCCGAGTTGTACTCCGATCCGCCCGGCCTCACGCCGCTGCCCGAAGAGGAGCCACTGATTGCGCGCTCAGTTGCGAAGCGGCGCAACGAGTTCGTCACCGTCCGTCATTGTGCGCGACTTGCGCTCGGCGAGATCGGCGTGGCGCCGGTGCCGATTCTGAAGGGGGACAAGGGCGAGCCGTGCTGGCCCGACGGTGTGGTGGGTAGCCTCACGCATTGCGAGGGCTACCGCGGAGCAGTGGTGAGCCGTACCGATGCGGCCCGGTCGGTGGGCATCGACGCGGAACCGCACGGCGTCCTGCCTGACGGCGTGCTGGGCGCGGTGAGCCTGCCTGCGGAGCGGGCCGAACTGTCAACTCTGCCGGCCGGCCTGCACTGGGACCGTATCCTGTTCTGCGCCAAGGAGGCGACGTACAAAGCGTGGTATCCGTTGACCGAACGCTGGCTGGGCTTCGAGGACGCCCACATTGTCTTCAACGTCGATTCCGGCTGTGCCACAGGCGATTTCGTGTCGCGGATCCTGATTGACCCATCGGCGCGGTCAGGTCCGCCGCTGACCACGATGCGCGGCCGCTGGTTGATCCGTGACGGGCTGGTGCTGACGGCGATCGTGCTGTGACGCCCGC
>JAVHWG010000473.1:0-3761 GCA_032159965.1 Mycobacterium sp. | reverse complement strand
GAACTTGTCGCGATGGCAGTCAGGAACACGGAGAGTCAGGCGGAGTTGAGGGCCTCGCGGTCGCGCATCGTTGCTGCCGCAGACGAAACGCGGCGGCAGATCGAGCGCGACCTCCACGATGGCGCTCAGCAACGGCTTGTCTCGCTCGGCCTCAGCGTGCGCGGCGTGGAGGCCGCCATGCCACCCGGATGGGACGAGATGCGCGCCGAGCTATCGGGGGTTGCAGACGGCCTGGTCAGTCTGCTCGATGAATTGCGTGAAATGTCGCGCGGGCTGCATCCAGCCATCCTGACCGAGGGTGGCTTGCAGCCGGCGCTCAGAGCCCTGACCCGGCGATCGCCGGTCGCGGTTGAGCTCGACGTCGGCGTTGCGCAGCGTCTGCCGCAGCAGGCCGAAGTGACCGCCTATTATGTGGCATCCGAACTGCTGACTAACGCAGCGAAGCATGCGCGGGCCACCACAGTCCTCATCGGCGCGCACGCGACCGATGAGGTGCTGTCGCTGTCGGTTGCCGACGACGGGACCGGCGGCGCCGATCCAGCACGCGGTTCCGGCCTTATCGGGCTGCGGGATCGCGTCGAGGCGATTGGCGGGACGATCTCAGTGCGAAGCCCGGCCGGCTCCGGCACCCGCGTCGACGTGGAGATTCCGATCGCCGCGGTCACCGACGTCAGCTAAGCGTTCGTTACCATTCTGCCGACGCAGCACGCCGCGCGAGGCAGCCTGCAGCGAACCCTCTCTCTCGCTCTGGCTTCGCCCGGAAACTCCACCGGTGCGCGCTAACGGTGCCGCACAGTTCCCGCTGGCCGGGGGTGCGGTTTGCAGGTGGCAGCGAAGACTCGGCGCGCGCTTGCCATGATGCTCGACCCCATGGATTTGGCCAACGCTCACGTGGTGCTATTCGCATTCCACGACGCGACCCAGGCCGCTCAGGTCGTCGCTGCGGCGCGCGATCAAACCGGCGTGCGACTGGTTGCCGTCGTCGGGCGGTCGACGGATTGCGAGATCAGGATCGTGGAGCGCGTCGGCGAAGAACTCGCTGGAACACGGTGGTTGGCGTCTTCACTGGCAGTCCTCGATGTGTTGTCAGGACCGCTGCGCGTCCTGGCCGGGTCGCCGCAGGAAACGGAAGCGATGACCTTGCCGGACTCCGACGGCGGCTTTGCCACCTTCGGTCGGCTCATTCCCCGCGGGGCACTGGTGATCCTGGTCGCATTCTGCGACTCGGAACCGGCGATCGGATCATTCGAAAGGCCGCTCGGCGCAGCTCTTTGTCGGATGCCCGCCGATTGTGTGACACGGGTGTCAGTCGATCCCAAGTTTGCCAACGGCACGGGGTCTCCGAGACTGCCGCAGAGATCGTGCATCGTGCGGACCAGCGGCGATGCCGCGCGACGCCCCTTCTCGCGCCGCCGATCTCGACCGACGAGATGACTCGGCGACGCGGTGCAGTGATGTGCAGGTTGATGCGCGCGACGGCCCTCGCAGGCCTGGCGTGGGTGATCACGATGGCGGCAGCCAGCGCCGACACCCCGGCCGCTTCGGTGACGCGGGCTGGGCCGTGGGTGCTCACGAACTCGACGGTGGTCACGTCCGCGACGGGCGACCAGGGTCTGACGACTGTGACCGACGCCGGGCGTGCCGTGACCATCACCCGCGGCTTCGGCAGCATCGCCCCCGACTTGGCCGCGCAGGGGTGGTCGCACATCGGCGACCCTGGTTCCCTCGGCGGGTCCGTCCTCGACGCCTACCAGACCGACCGGCCGATCGGCGCGAAACTGTTCACCCTGACGACGGCCTCAGGCGTCCGGTCCGACTACCTGCACCACCTCGTGCGCGGGGAGATGTCGAACAACTCCTTCGCCGCGGTCGCGCCTGGCGGGCGGTGGTTCGTCTCCGGCGAGTGGAGCACGATGACACGCCTGCTGGTGTTCCCGATGCCGCAGCCCTCCGCAGGCGCACCGGCGCCCGAACGGACACTGCCGCTCGCGACCACGATCGCGCTGACCCATCCGGTGCGAAACGTGCAGGGCTGCGCCTTCACCTCGTCGACCAGCATGATCTGCTCGACCAACGACTACGGCACGGATCTGTACCCGGTGCCGCGGCAACTGCTGATGGTCGACCTGGCGCGGCCACTGGACGGGCGACACGTCACCGGCACCCCGCACCTGCTGGGCGCAGTGCCCTCGCAGGCTCTGTGCCCGGGTCCCGCGGGGGAGGTCGAAGGGATCGACGTCCACGGCGACCACATGGCCGTGGCGGTCAACGCCCCGTGCGGCCCGAACACCCAACTGTTCACCTACACCCTCCACCGCCACGGGGCCGCGACCGCCCCGCGCACGACGTGGACCCGGCCGATCAATCCTGGCCCGCGAGTCCTGCCCGCGCGCACCACTCGCAAGACCCGCCCGTCGTAGCTGCTGACGCGTGCCCGACAACGCGCTGCACAGCGTCAAACGTTCGCCACCGCCGAGCTCCCTGCGATGTCGAGCTACATGATGAGGTGGCTGGACCCGGGGGTCTGCCCGGCAGGCACGGCGGTTTCCCGCCGACGGGCCGTACGGACGATCAGCGTCGAACCGGCGATCATCGCCGCCGCGATCGTCATCCCGACCCCGATTGCCCGCGGGACGCCGGTGATCGCAGCTACGGACGAAACGCTGCAAAGAGCAACCAGCCAGTCGCGCCGCGGAGGGGCGGCGGTGGGCAGCAAGCACAGAGCCCCCCAGAGCACATACCACGGGTAAAACACCGGACCGAGGAAGGCCAACGTCAGTAGCGAGAAGCCGACGCTTGCTTCCGTCGGACGTGATCTGGCCGTCATCACCAGGTAGAGCACGATTGCGGCTGCCACGGCGAGGCCGCCGGTACGGCATGCGGCCACCGAGGCATCTCCTGCCGTCGCCGGCAAGACCGACGACAAGATCGATCCCGCAGCAGATGACAGCGACGCGGCGGTCCGGCTCAGACCGGGTGTGCTGAGGTTGCGGACCCAGCCGAATCCGTCTGGCACCAACGCCGTCAGGGCGAGACAGGTCACGGTAGCGACGACGAGATCGGTGAGGACGATGCGGCCGACCGACCGCAGCCATGCCGGGCGTCGACGTGTGCCATGCCCGGCGTGCACGACTACCAAGACGGCTAATGTCGCAAAAGCCGGCGCCTTGACCTCGCCAGCCGCGCAGGCGGACACGATTGCCCAGCTCCATTGACCCCGGTTGGCCGCGACCAAGCTGGTCAGGATCAGCGCGCCCATCAGCGCCTCGAGATGATTTGCAGAGACCAGATGAATGAGTACCAACGGATTCAGCGCAACCAGAACCAGGCCGTGTGCGCGATGCGGCGCGGCCATCGTGCTGGCCAGGTATGCAATCGCGACCACGCACAGGACGGCAACAGCCCGCAGCACAAGCACGGCGCCCAGCGGGTTACCGCCGCTGATGACAACTGATACGCGCTCGAGCGCCGAGGCAAGCGGCCCGTAGGGGCTCGGCACGTGACGCCAGGTCGGGTCGACTGCCGCCAGGGCATGTGCGGCGCTCGACGTATGAACGCTCGAGAGAACGGATACGCCGGATCGGTACACGTCATGACCGCTACGCAACATCAGACCTTGAGCCACGTAGGAATAGATGTCCTTGCTGATCAGCGGCGGTCCGATAGCAAACGGCAGCGACCACGCAGCCCCGAGCTGGCAGACAAGGCGAGGCGAGAGCTCCCCGGCGTTGCTGCATCCGATCACGATCAGCCAGGCGAGG
>JAVHWG010000471.1:0-6009 GCA_032159965.1 Mycobacterium sp. | reverse complement strand
GTTGATGCGCGGCTTGATCCACGCGGGAGTGCGCTGATACAGCTGCACTTCCCCGGCGACCCTGACGAGCTCGGGCACCACTTGAATTGCGCTGGCCCCAGTTCCGACGACGGCGACCCGCTTGCCTGCCAAGTCCGCAGTGTGGTCCCACTGTGCGGTGTGAAACGCCGGGCCGACGAAGTCGTCGACACCGGGTATCGCCGGCAGCGACGGGATGTGCAGCGCGCCGGCCCCCGAGATCAAGAATTGCGCCACGAACTCCTCGCCCGACGTGGCAAAGACGTGCCAGCGAGACGTGGCATCGTCCCAAAACGCCCGTTCCACTTGGGTTTTGAACCGAATATAACGACGCAGACCGTACTTTTCCGTGACGCGTTGCAGATAGTCCTGAATCTCCGGCTGGTAGGAGAAGACGTGCCGCCAGTCCGGTTTGGGCTCGAAGGAGAACGAATAAAGGTGTGATGGGACGTCGCACGCGGCGCCGGGATAAGTGTTGTCGCGCCACGTGCCGCCGATGTCGTCGGCCTTCTCGAGGACCAGGAAGTCGACGCCGCGCCGCTGCAGTTCGATGCTCATGCCCAGGCCCGAGAAGCCGGTCCCGATGATCAGCGCTCGGGTGTGGACGGGCTCAGCGGACTTCTGCTGAGCGCTCGGTTCGGCAACAGTCATGGTCGTCCTTTCCTGGGAACGCCGGTACCGGGTATTCGGGTCAGTGTACGACGTCAGGACGCGCCGTTGAGCAGTGCAACCGAGCGGCGGAGTTGCTGCTCGTCGGGCGGGTCGGGAAGCACCGAGGCGCCCTCTGCCCCGAACGCGTCGACCATCAGCGCGGCGAACCGGCGCCACGCATCCGGTGCGCCCGTGCTCGTCGCGGCCAGGACACCCGAGTTGGCGAGCAACGCCACCACGATGTCCCCGACGACCAGATCAGCACGGACACTGCCGTCGGCCTGCGCTCGGAGGATGACGTTCCTGAGCTTCTCGACCGCCTCGCCGGTGCGCTGCTCCACGGAACTGGCGGCGGGAAACGCTGTGGTCAGCAGCTCGCGCAAGCCTGCGTCGCCGGCTTGAAGCGCGTACAGATCGAAGATGAGCTGCCGAAAACCCTCCCCTGCCCCGGGGTTGGCGAGCGCGCGGTCCACCGCCTCGGTGTACTTGGACATGCTGCGCTCGAACGCCGCAGAAGCCAGGTCGGCCCTCGTCGGGAAGCGCCGGTACAGCGTCGCCACGCCCACCCCGGCCCGACGGGCGATCTCCTCCAGCGGCACGTTCAGTCCACGTTCGGCGAACAGCTCGGAAGCCGCTGAGAGAATGCGGTCGCGATTGAGCTGAGCGTCCGCACGAAGTGGTCTGGCTCTCTTCTCGCGCGTCGCTGAGCCGGAAAACACACGGTAAGGCTACCGAATCAAGTGGAGGACTTCATCCACTTCTGCGTATCGTCGTGAGCAGTAAGTGGTTGTCATCCTCCACTTAACGAAATGGAGTAACGAAATGTCTGTCCTGACTGTCATGC
Organism: Mycobacterium sp.; assembly: GCA_032159965.1. Classification (GTDB taxonomy): domain Bacteria; phylum Actinomycetota; class Actinomycetes; order Mycobacteriales; family Mycobacteriaceae; genus Mycobacterium. The sequence continues at coordinate 4,496 of JAVHWG010000471.1, read as the reverse complement.
CCGACGTGACCCACGGCGGTCGGCACCGAACGCCTGTAACCACCCGCCTGCGGGGTAATGCGCGATGGACGCTCGCCGCGGTGTGCATCGGCGTCATCATGGTCGGTCTCGACGCGTCAGTGGTCGCAATTGCGAACCCGCGGATCGCCGCCGATCTGCACGCCTCGTTGCCGGATCTGCAGTGGATCACCGACGCGTATCTGCTGGCGCTGGCCTCGCTGCTGATCTTCGGCGGCAAGCTCGGCGACCGGTTCGGCCGCCGCAAGCTGTTCTTCGTCGGCGTCGTCGGCTTCGCGTTGACGTCAATCGGTATCGGGCTGATCGGCACGGTCGTCGGGGTCATCGCGCTCCGTGCCCTACAGGGCGCGTTCGGTGCGCTGCTGATGCCCAGCACGCTGGCCATCATCCGCAATGCGTTTGCGGCGGAGAAACTGAACACCGCTGTCGGGATCTGGGGTGCGGCATCGGGGGTGTCGATCGCCGCAGGACCGATAGTGGGCGGGTTCCTCGTCGAACATGTCAGCTGGGAGTCGGTCTTCTACATCAACGCGCCGATTGCCTTGGCCGCGTTGATCATCGGCACACTCGCGATCGCTGAAAGCCGCAGCGAAGGGGCGCATCGGCTCGACGTCCCGGGCATCGCGGCACTCAGCGGTGGGTTGTTTCTCGTTGTCTTCGGCCTTATCAAAGCCCAAAGCTGGGGCTGGCTCACGGCCAGCACGCTGGGCGTCATCGGGACCGGCCTGGCGGCCATCGCACTGTTCGTGGTGATCGAGCAGCGAACAGCGCAGCCGCTGCTGCCGATGCGCCTGTTCGCCAACCGGTCCCTGGCGATCGGCACTGCCGTCGTCGTCATCAACTTCTTCGCGCTCTTCGGCGCGCTGTTCTTCATGACGCTCTATCTGGAGAACGTGCACGGCTTCAGCCCGCTGGCCGCAGGCGTCCGCACGCTGCCGCTGAGCCTCGCGCTGATGGTGAGTGCACCGGTGAGCGGATTCCTGACCGAACGCTTCGGCCCTCGGCCGTCGATGGTGTCCGGACTCGTTGCCGTCGCCACCGCGCTGTTCCTCCTTACCTCGCTGGCCACCGACTCCGGGTACAACGCGCTATGGCCGGCATTCGTGCTGCTGGGCGCCGGTATAGGCCTGGTGCTGACGGCGAGCTCGGACGCGATCGTCGGTAACGCCAGTGTCGACGACGCCGGCGTGGCGGGCGGTCTACAGAGCACCGCAGTACAACTCGGCGGGGTTCTGGGGACGACGATCCTGGGGTCGGTGCTGAGCAGCCGAGTGGGTTCAGTGCTTCACGGCGAGTTGACGACCGCCGGGACGCCCGAGCCGATTGCCGAGAAGCTGGGCGCCGCAAAGGAATTGATCTCCCAGGGCGTGGCACCGTCCACTCCCGGTGCGCCCGTGCAGCTTTCGGCAGCGATCGCACGCGGTAGCCACGAGGCCTTCATGGTTGGACTGCACACGTCGCTGCTCGTCGCGGCCGCATGTGCTGCTGCAGGAGCGGTGCTCGCCTTGTTCGGCCGCCGCTAGTCGCGGCGCCGGGCTAGGCGACCGAGTGGTCCGGCCGGGGTGCGGCCTCGTGGATCGGGCGGTCCGGGTCGACCTCGACGCCGAGCAGCTCGGCCGTGCCGTTGATCGCGCCCAGCATGATCGTCGCCAGGTAGTCGATGAACTTGTCGCGCGGCATCCGGCGGGGCGTGTCCGGGTTGGAGCCCAGCCACCAGTCGGTGGCCGACGCGGCCGAGCCGAACGTGGTGTATGCGGCGAGCTCGAGCGCCGCGGGGTCGAGTTGCATCTCCCGAAGTTCGTTGTTGAACATGTCGGCCATGGCGAGCGTGATCTCGCGGCCTTTGTTGAGCGTGCGCGTGGTCGACTCGGACTGCTCGACGAAGCGGCCCTGAACCAGGAACCGCAGGACATTTGGATGTTGATCGACCAGGTCGACATAGTGCTCGACGCTGCTGCGGATGATCTCGCGGGTGGAGTCGGTCGACAGGTCGATCGACGGGAAGATGGCCGCGAACAGCATGTCGACGAGTCGCTCCCCGATGGCCTGAAAGAGGTCGGACTTGTCGGTGAAGTGCCGGTAGATCTTGGGCTTGGCGGTGCCGGCCTCCTCGGCGATCTCCCGGATCGAAACGACGGGACCCTGCTTGTCGATCGCGCTGAACGCGGCGTCGACGATCTGTGCACGAACCTTCTTGCGATGTTCGCGCCAGCGCTCGCTGCGGGCATCGGGCTTTCTGTCCTCGGTGGCGCCCGATCTCGAAACGCCTGGTCTTCGCACGGGCATCACTCTACTCGTACCACTAGTGCTGACCTGCTCAGAAGCGCACGAGGACTATTGTCGGATGCGCCATATATGCCGCTCGTGAGTACTATTCGGGACGAATCCAAGAAGCGAGACGAGACGCATGACACAGAAATATGACGTGGTCATCGCGGGTGGTGGCCCGTCAGGGTCAGCGGCCGCGTGGCAGGCAGCCCAGACCGGAGCAAGCGTCGTGGTGCTCGACAAGGCCGAGTTTCCACGGGACAAGCCCTGCGGCGACGGGCTGACCGCCCGGGCCGTCAGCTACCTGCAGAAGATGGGCCTGGCCGACGAGGTCTCGAAGTTCCATCGGGTCAACCGCGTGACGGTGTTCAGCCCTAGCCAATGGGAGCTGTCCTTCCCGAAGCGCCCGGGGATGCCCGACCACGGTCACACCGTGAGCCGCACCGAACTCGACACCCTGCTGCTCAAGCACGCCGAGTCCGCGGGCGCAGAGGTGCGGCAGTCGGCCGAGGTCACCGGACCCGAGCTCGACGCCAGCGGTCGGGTGATCGGCGTGACGCTGAAGAATGGAGAAAAGGTCTTCGGCGACGCCGTCATCGCCGCTGACGGTGCCTACTCCCCGATCAAACGGGCACTGAAGATCGACTCCGAATACAACGGGTACTCTGCGATCGCGATCCGGTCCGAGATGCACGCCAACCGCGAGGACTCCGACAGCCTCGACATTTATCTGAAGTTGGCGTTCGAGGGTGACCAGTTGCCTGGTTACGGCTGGGTGTTCCCGATGGGGTCCGGTGTCTTCAACATCGGGCTCGGATACGTCAACAGCTACAAGAACTGGCAGTCGATCAACGCGACACAGTTCCTCGGCGAGTTCCTGCGGACGCTGCCTCGGGAGTGGGAGTTGCCGGCGATCGAGGAGCTCAAGAAGAACAGAAGTGTGCGCGCATGGCGTTTGCCGATGGGCTTCACCGCGTGGCCGCCGTGGCGTCCCGGTGTGCTGTTCACCGGTGACTCGCTGGGTGCGGGCAAGCCGGCGTCCGGCGCGGGCATCTCGAAGGCGCTGGAGTCCGGACTGGCCGCAGGCGAATGTGCCGTCGCCGCGTTGCAGAACAGCGGACCCGACGATTTCACCAACTACGCGCTGCGGATGGAAGCGGCGTGGGGTCGGGAGTACCAGCGGGGCCGCTACTTTCACAAGCTGGCAGGCATCCCGGCGATCGCGAACACCGGCATCAAGGTGCTCGACAACGGCCGCGCGCGGGACTTCCTGCTGAAGCGCATGTACAAGAAGGCACAAGGCCCTCAGCACAGCTACAAGTAGCGGTTCGCCGCTACAGCATGCAGCTGACGCAGCCCTCGACCTCGGTGCCTTCCAGCGCCATCTGCCGTAGCCGGATGTAGTACAGCGTCTTGATTCCCTTGCGCCAGGCGTAGATCTGCGCCTTATTGACGTCGCGGGTGGTGGCGGTGTCCTTGAAGAACAACGTGAGACTGAGCCCTTGGTCGACGTGCTGGGTGGCCGCCGCGTAGGTGTCGATGATCTTCTCGTAGCCGATCTCGTAGGCGTCCTGGTAGTACTCGAGGTTGTCGTTGGTCAGATACGGCGCCGGGTAATAGGCGCGACCGATCTTGCCTTCCTTGCGGATCTCGATCTTCGACGCCACCGGGTGAATCGACGACGTCGAATGGTTGATGTAGCTGATCGAGCCCGTCGGCGGGACGGCTTGCAGGTTCTGGTTGTAGATACCGTGCTGCTGTACCGACTCCTTGAGCCGCAGCCAATCCTCTTGCGTCGGGATGCGGATGCCTGCGTCGGCGAACAGCTGCCGTACCTTGTCGGTGGCCGGCTGCCACGACTGCTCGGTGTACTTGTCGAAGAACTCCCCCGAAGCATACTTCGACCGCTCGAACCCCTTGAAGTGCGAACCCCGTTCGATGGCAATGCGATTCGATGCCCGCAATGCGTGGTACAGCACGGTGTAGAAGTAGATGTTGGTGAAGTCGATGCCTTCTTCGGAGCCGTAGAAGATCCGCTCACGTGCCAGGTACCCGTGCAGGTTCATCTGGCCCAGCCCGATCGCGTGAGAGTCGTTGTTGCCCTGTTGGATCGACGGCACCGATTCGATGTGGGTCTGATCGCTGACCGCCGTCAGGCCCCGAATGGCGACCTCGATGGTCTGCGCGAAGTCCGGCGAGTCCATGGTCTT
>JAVHWG010000321.1:0-2614 GCA_032159965.1 Mycobacterium sp. | reverse complement strand
CACGGGCTCCAGCAGGTTGATCTTGGCCGACGCCGCCGCGTCCCGCAGCGCCAACGCGCCCGCCATCTGGAAAGCCATGTCCGAGGAGTCGACGCTGTGGGCCTTGCCGTCGAGCAGCGTCACCCGGATGTCGACGAGCGGGTAGCCGACGCTGATGCCCTTCTCCATCTGCGCGCGAACGCCCTTCTCGACGCTCGGGATGAACTGGCGCGGCACAGCACCACCGACGACTTTGTCGACGAACTCGAAACCGGCCCCCTGTGGCAGCGGCTCGACTTCGACTTCGCAGACGCCGTACTGACCGTGTCCACCGGACTGCTTGACGTGCCGACCTAGGCCTCTTTGCTTGCTGCCGAAGGTTTCTTGTAACGGCACACGCAACTCGACGGTGTCGACCGTGACGCCGAACCGATTGGCGAGGCCGTCGAGAACCACGCCCGCGTGTGCTTCGCCCATGCACCACAGCACGATCTGGTGTGTCTCCGCGTTCTGCTCGATACGCAGCGTCGGGTCTTCTGCGGCCAACCGCTGCAGGCCTACCGACAGCTTGTCCTCGTCGGTCTTCGCATGCGCCTCGACGGCGACAGGCAGCAGCGGTTCCGGCATCGACCAGGGGCGCAGTACCAGCGGTTCGCCCTTGTCCGACAACGTGTCTCCGGTTTCGGCGCGGGTGAGTCTTCCGACCGCGCACACGTCGCCCGCAACGACGGTCGAGGCCGGGCGCTGCTGCTTGCCCAGCGGAATGGAAAGCGGCCCGATGCGCTCGTCCTCGTCGTGGTCGGCGTGGCTGGCACCGCTGGCGAAGCCGTCGCCGAAGAACTGCGTGAAGTGACCAGAGACGTGCACGGTGGTGTCAGGCGATATGGTGCCGGAGAAGACCCGGACCAGGCTGATCCTGCCGACGTAAGGGTCGGTCGTCGTTTTCACCACCTCGGCCAGCAACGGGCCGCCCGGGTCGCACACGAGTCCGTTGCGGTCCGCGCCCGCGGGCGTGAAGACCTCTGGCAGAGGGTGTTCCAGTGGCGACGGGAATCCGCTGGTGGCCACTTCGAGGAGTTCAAGGGTGCCGACGCCGGTCGCACTGCACACCGGTATCACCGGGAAGAACGACCCCTGGGCGACGGCCTTCTCCAAGTCCTTGATCAGCACCGTCTGGTCGATTTCCTCTCCGCCCAGGTAGCGCTCCATCAACGACTCGTCCTCTGACTCCTCGATGATGCCCTCGATGAGCGTGGCGCGTTGCTCCTGGATCTCATCGGCCTGCGACGCGTCCGGAGGCGTGGCGGTGCGGTTGCCGTTCGCGTAGCCGAAATGCGTCTGCGACAGCAGCCCGATGAGGCCACCACCTGCGGAGTCGGCAGTCGTGCCGGGGCCGGTCGGCAGATAGAGCGGTAAAACCTTGTCGCCGAAGGCCTCCTGGGCCGCGGCGAGCGCGACGCTGTAGTCGGCCCGCGTGTGGTCGAGCTTGGTGATGATCACCGCACGCGGCATGCCGACCTGGTCGCACTCCTGCCACAGCGACCTTGTCGGTTCGTCGACGCCCTCGTTGGCGGCGATGACGAACAGCGCGCAGTCCGCGGCGCGCAGTCCGGCACGCAACTCACCGACGAAGTCGGCGTAGCCGGGTGTGTCGATCAGGTTCACCTTGACTCCGTCGTGCATCAACGGCGCCACCGCGAGCCCCACTGACCGCTGCTGGCGGATCTCCGCCTCGTCGAAGTCGCACGTGGTGGTGCCGTCGACGACGCTGCCTGCGCGCGGGAGAACCCCGGAAGCGACAAGTAGTCCTTCGACGAGCGTGGTCTTCCCGGCCCCCGACGGCCCCACCAGGACCACATTGCGGATGGCCGCCGGAGTGGCCGCGCTGGGCGCGGCACCACCCCCTCTGCCGGTGTGCGTCTTGTCTGCCACGGGTTGCCTCCGAGTCGCTGCGTCGTTGCCGGTCACCGGATGTAGTCACTCAGAATTCCCCCATGCACCCACCGAGCACAAGGACTATGCGTGAAGAGCGGAGAATGGCGTCCATGGCGCAGCGTGACCGCGACGAGGCCGGCACCGCCCGCAACGCCCGCCCGCGTGATGCGCTGGGCCGTCCACTCCCGCGCGGCAGCCAGGGCGTGCCGCGCATCCCCGACGACCTCGATCTCGCGCCCGCCGAATCGCTAACCTACGCACAGGATCTGCTCGACCGAGGGTTGGCGTTCAATGCCCACGAGGTGCTCGAGGCGGCGTGGAAGACCGGTCCCGCGGAGGAACGCGAACTATGGCAGGGGCTGGCTCAACTCGCGGTCGGCATCACCCATCTGCAGCGCGGCAACGTAAGTGGCGCGATCGCATTGCTGGACCGCGCAGCCGACAGGTTGGGTGCCACTGCCCGGTCTGCACCGCATCGGATCGACGCCGACGGTCTCACGGGCTACGCGGTGACGTTGATCGCGGATCTGCGCGCCGGAGTCCAGCCCCCACCGAGTCGGCTACGGCCTCGCCTGGTGATCAGCGGGGCGGATCGCCCCGCCACATGAAGCTGTTGACGTACTTCGACATATCCAGTGCGAGTTCGAGATTCGCCCCCGACGGCTGACCGAGGCCGAAGTCGGGGGTGAACTGGTGATAG
>JAVHWG010000433.1:0-10323 GCA_032159965.1 Mycobacterium sp. | reverse complement strand
CCGGTCGGGGTTGATCAACCGGGCGCCCGCGGATTGGGTGATCGCGACCATTCGGCCGTCGACGTGCGCAGGCACCCCCGCGACCATCATCTTCGGTGGTGCGCCAAGCCGTTCCGGCCACGCTTTGCGGACCAGGTCGTGATCGCCACCGATGCCGCCGGATGTGACAATCACCGATTGCGCGGTCAGCACGAACTCCCCGGTCGACTGACGGGAGGTGGCCTTGCCCCGCGGTTGCGCCGTCGCCTCGAGAACCCTGCCCCGCACGCCGTTCACCGCACCCGCGTCGGTGAGCAGCCCGTCGACGCAATGACGAAACTTGAAAACGATCCGGCCGTTCTCGGCGTGCGCGCGCACCCGGCGCTCGAACGGTTCGACGACGCCGGGCCCGGTCCCCCAGGTGAGGTGGAAACGCGGCACCGAGTTGCCGTGCCCGTCGGCTCGGCCATCGCCGCGTTCGGCCCACCCGACCACCGGGAAGACGCGGTGCCCCATCGACCGCAGCCACGACCGTTTCTCACCGGCAGCGAACTGCACATACGCCTCGGCCCACAGGCGTGGCCAGTGGTCTTCCTCGCGGTCGAATTGCGCGCTGCCGAACCAGTCCTGGCGCGCAAGCTCAAGGGAATCCTTGACGCCCATCAACCGCTGCTCGGGCGTGTCCACGAGGAAGAGGCCACCGAGCGACCAGAAGGCCTGACCACCGAGGGACTGCTCACCCTCCTGATCCAGCAACAACACCCGATTACCGGCGTCGGCGATCTCGGCGGCGGCAACCAATCCGGTGAGGCCCGCCCCTACGACGATCACATCAGCGTCCACAGCGAATCAGTATGCATCCGATGTTTCGGCGACCACGTCCGGCGGGAAATCCCTGGTCTATGAGCGTACAAACCAAACCAGCCGCCGACGCGTCGATCGGCGAGCTGATGAATCAGATGTCGGCGCAGACGTCGCGCTTGGTCCGTGATGAGATGCGGCTGGCGCAGAAGGAATTCCAGCAGGCTGCCAAGCACGCCGGCCTCGGCGCCGGACTTTTCAGCGTCGCGGGGCTGCTGGCGTTCTTTGGGCTGGCGGCCGTACTCGCAGGCGGGATCGCCGCGCTGGCGCTTGTGCTGCCGGTCTGGGCGGCGGCGGTGATCGTCGGCGTCCTGCTGTTCATCGCCGCGGGTATCGCCGCGCTGGTCAGCAAGCGGCAGATCGCGGAAGTGTCACCCCCACGCCAGACCGTCGAGAACGTGAAGGCCGACATCAACGAGGTGAAGAACCATGGCCAGCCCTGATCCGCTACCGCCTGAAGTCGGGCCTGACGCAGGCATCGACGAGATCCAAGCTGATATCGAGCAGACCCGGCAACAGCTCGGCGAAACCGTCGATGCGTTGTCGCACAAGCTGAACGTCAAGGAGCAGGCGTCGAACAAGGTCGTCGAGATCCGCGAGAAAACCCCGCCTGCTGTGCCGGTCGGCCTTGCCGTCGCGGCCGTTGCCGTGCTGGGACTCATCATTTGGCGTCGCAGACGCAGGTGATCTCGAGTTCCGCAAGAGGGGCAGCAATCCAGGAAAGTCATCGCCTGTTGACATAGTCACTCGGGCGGCCTAGCTTACAAGTCATCACTTGTTGACATGGCCCGCCCGAGGAGATGCCTCATGAATATTTCAGCCCGCTCATACCTCGCTTCTGGGGTGTCAACGGCCGCGACGGCCGCGATCGCGTTCGCACCTTTGGCGGTCCCGGCGCAACACTTCCAGGCGAACATCCCGCCGGTTGCAGCCGATCACCTCGACGGCATCCCGACGACGACATCGGTCGCGGCAGCCGCGGCCCCGGGTACGCACGCCAACGGTGTCACCGCGATCGACCACGTCGTGCTGCTGTCACCTGACCTCGGTCGGACCGTCGAAGCACTGGCCGCTGTCGGTGTGCAGCCGCGCAGGCAACGCGACGGCGACCTCGCCGGACGGAAGATCCGCCAGATCTTCTTCCGGTTCGGGGAGGTGATCGTCGAGGTCGTCGGTTCGCCAGGGGCCGCGAGCGAAGGTCCGTCCGCCCTCTGGGGGATCACGTACGTCGTCGCCGACATCGACGCCACTGCCGCGTTCTTCGGCGACCACACAGCCCCGGTCAAGGACGCGGTGCAGCCCGGACGCCGGATCACCACGCTTCGCCATCACGAACTCGGGATGTCAGTCCGGACGGCGATGATCTCCGCTGCTGCGCGTCGCTGAGCCGACTGTTGGACGCGATTGCTTATCCTCGGCGCATGACCGACCCCGTAGTCATCCACACCGACGGCGGGTGCCGACCCAATCCCGGCCCCGGTGGCTGGGGGGCGGTGCTGCGCCACCGTGAGCACATCCGCGAGATGTGCGGCGGCGAAATCGGCCAGACGAGCAACAACCGGATGGAGTTGACCGCGCCGATCATGGCGTTGGAGGCGCTGACCAGACCGGCGGTGGTGCACCTCTACACGGACAGCTCCTATGTCCGGAACGGCATCACCAAGTGGGTGCTCGGCTGGGAACGCAACGGATGGAAGACCGCCGCGAAGCAACCGGTGAAGAACGTCGACCTCTGGAAGAGGCTCCAGATCGCCTGCGCGCGGCACCAAGTCGAGTGGTTCTGGGTGAAGGGGCACTCGGGTGTCGCCGACAACGAGTTGGCCGACGAGCTGGCGACCCGGGGGCTTCGTGAAGCACTCGGCGTCCCTAGCTGATCCGTCGGCGTTGCCGATCGGAGCTCACGTCTGCTCCGCTTCAACCTCATCCGGCGATTTGTCGGGGCGCAGTCCACGCCAGCTCGGGTGGCGCAGCCGCCCGTCGCCCGTCCATTCGCTGTAACGCACTTCGCCTACCAACTCGGGTCTGATGAATGTCACACCGGTGGCGTCCTGCCTGGAAAGCCTTTCAGTGAAGGGTGATTCGTCTGTCACCAGCGGCGCGAAAGTCTTCTTGAGCCTGCCGAGTTCATTTTCGGTGAAACCCGTGCCCACGCGACCCACGAAACGCAGGCCGTCGCCCTCGGGAATGCCCATCATCAGCGCGCCGATGCTGCTCGTGCGCCCTCCGGTGCCCTGCCGCCAGCCGCCGATCACCACTTCCTGCGTCTTCCAGATCTTGTCCTTGATCCACGAGCGCGAGCGCCGCCCGGGCTGGTAGGTCGAATCCCAGCGCTTGGCCACGACACCTTCCCACCGGTGCTTGCGGGCTTGTTCGAGTGCGTCGTCACCGTTGCCGGACAGTTGGTCGTGAACGATCAGCTCGTCGCGGTCCTGGGCCAGCGTTTCAAGTACGCGACGCCGGTCGCGATACTTCGCTCGCAACAGCGACCTGCCGTCCAGCTGCAGGACGTCGAACGCCCAGAATTCGATGCGCGTCGCCCGCGCGCGGTTCTGCATCTCAGAGAAGCTCGGCACACCTGATGCATCGAGTGCGACGACCTCACCGTCGAGCACGACATGATGGTCGTCGAGCGCGTCGGCCAGAGACCGCAAGCCCGGGTATTCGCCGGTCACGTCGCGGCCGCTGCGGGTAATCAGCTTCATGTCACCGTGATTCGCGTCGACCAGGAGCCGGTACCCGTCCCATTTGCCCTCGAACGCCCACTCCGTGTGCGAGAAACGGGCGACGGAACCCAGCGTGGCCAGCATCGGCGCGAGGTCCTTGACCGTCGGCGCCTCCTGCTCTTTCATCCGGTGCGCCAGCCACTGATCGCCGTTGGTCTGGATCAGCGCGTACCGGCCCGAGATTCGTTCACCATGAAGGGTCATGATCACTTCGTTGTCGCGAAACTTCTCAGCCTCGTACGTGCCCGTATCCCAGATCACCATCTTGCCGGCGCCGTACTCCCCCTTCGGAATGGTGGCCTCAAACGTGAGGTATTCCAGCGGATGGTCTTCGGTGTGCACGGCGAGATGGTTCACCGACGGGGTCTCCGGCAGGTTCTTCGGCACCGCCCAACTGACCAACACTCCGTCGCGTTCGAGACGCAGGTCGTAGTGCAGGCGCCTGGCGTGGTGTTCCTGGATGACGAACCGGTTGTTGTTGCCTGCCTTCGGCTTTGACTTTGGTACCGGTTCGGGTGTTTTCGAGGCGTCGCGCATGCTTCGGTACTTGGCGAGCCGGTCGGACTCAGCGGTGCGGGGGTCCAACGGCTCGAGCAGATCGCCATCCCTTGCGACCCGCTGGAGCACCTCGTCGAACCGCAGGTGCCTCAGGTCCGGGTCGTCGAGTTCCTCCCAGGTGCGCGGCGCCGCGACGGTGGGCTCCGATCGTCCCCGCAGCGAGTATGGCGCGATCGTCGTCTTCGCCGCACTGTTCTGGCTCCAGTCGACGAATACTTTGCCCGCGCGCACGCTCTTGGTCATCGTCGCGGTCACCGTCTTCGGTGAGCCCTGCTCCAGCTGCTGCGCTAATTTCTTCGCGAGCGTGCTGGCGCCACTGGAACTGATGGGATCATCCAGCGGGATGTAGAGATGGATGCCTTTACTGCCGCTGGTCACCGGGTAAGTGGCAAGCCCGATGTCCGCCAGGATCTCTCGAATCTCGCGGGCGACCTCGGCAACCTGGACCATCGACACATCCGGTCCCGGATCCAGGTCGAATACCAAACGCGTTGCCGGACCGGGCTTCTGCTTCACAAACCGCCATTGCGGCACATGCACTTCCAGTGCCGCCTGCTGCGCGATCCAGGCCAGCGCCACGGAGGAGTCGACGAGCGGATATGTAGTCGCGCCCGACCTGTGCTCGACGGTTTCCCGCTCGAGCCACGCCGGAGCCGACGACGCCAGCTGCTTTTCGAAGAACGACGACTCGTCCACACCGTTGGGCCACCGCTTCCGAGTCACAGGGCGCCCGGCAATGTGCGGCAGCATGAACTCGGCGACGCTGACGTAGTACCCGAATACCTCTTCCTTGGTGGTTCCCGTCGCCGGATACAGCACCTTCTCGGCATTCGTCAGCTTCACGTGTGGGCCGGGCTCGTCCTTCGGAGGCCACACGTCGGGTATGCGAGCCATGGGGGCTGGGTTCCCTCCAGAGGGTGCCTATGAACGTCCAACCACGGTATACCGGGCATACTGGCCCTATGCGTTCCATCTGGAAGGGCTCCCTCTCCTTCGGGCTGGTGAACGTCCCGGTGAAGGTGTACAGCGCCACCGAGGACCACGACGTGAAGTTCCACCAGGTTCACGAGAAGGACAACGGCCGTATCCGCTACAAGCGGGTCTGCGAGGTATGCGGCGAGGTCGTCGAGTATCGCGACATCGCCCGGGCATACGAGTCCGACGACGGCCAGACGGTGATCATCACCGACGAGGACCTGAGCACCCTGCCCGAGGAGCGCAGTCGCGAGATCGAAGTGATCGAATTCGTGCCGGCCAGCGAACTGGACCCGTTGATGTACGACCGCAGCTACTACCTGGAGCCCGATTCCAAGTCGACGAAGTCGTATGTGTTGCTCGCCAAGACGCTGGCCACCACCGACCGGGTGGCCATCGTGCATTTCGCGCTACGCAACAAGACGCGGCTTGCGGCGTTGCGGGTCAAGGACTTCAGCAAGCGCGACGTGATGGTCATCCACACGCTGCTGTGGCCGGATGAGATCCGCGATCCCGACTTCCCCTCGCTGGACGCGAAGGTCGAGGTGAAGCCGGCTGAACTCAAGATGGCCGAGCAAGTCGTGGAGTCAATGGCCGCCGACTTCAAGCCCGACGAGTTCCGCGACGACTACCAGGAGCAGTTGCGGGAGTTGGTCCAAGCCAAACTCGAAGGGGGCGAAGCCTTTCCCACCGAAGAGCAGGAGCCCAAGGAACTCGACGCCAGCGACGACGTCTCAGACCTGCTGGCGAAGCTCGAGGCGAGTGTGCGCAAGCGCCGCGAAGAATCCGGTTCGACCGGCAGCAAGTCCACCGCGAAGAAGGCCCCCGCCAAGAAGACAGCCGCCAAGAAGGCACCGGCAAAGAAGTCGGCCGCCAAGAAAGCCCCGGCTAAAAAAGCACCGGCGAAGAAGGCGGCGAGCAAGAAATAGCCGCCCCCGCCGCTGGCCTAAACCAGCGGGGTTAGTCTGCCCGAGTGATCCTTGACAGATTCCGGTTGGACGATCAGGTCGCGGTCATCACGGGCGCCGGACGCGGCCTCGGTGCCGCCATCGCACTCGCATTCGCCGAGGTTGGCGCCGACGTCGTCATCGCCTCGCGCACCGAGAGCGAGCTCAACGACGTCGCCGAGCAGGTCCGTGCGCTCGGTCGCCGCGCGCACGTCGTCGTCGCCGATCTATCGGACACCGACGCCACCGCAGCGCTGGCGCAGGCCGCGGTTGACGCGTTCTCACGTCTTGACATCGTCGTGAACAACGTCGGCGGTACGATGCCGAACACGTTGCTGAACACCAGCACAAAGGATTTGAGAAGCGCCTTCACGTTCAACGTACTCACCGCCCACGCATTGCTGACCGCGGCTGTGCCGTTGATGCTGGAACATTCCGGCGGCGGCAGCGCGATCAACATCACCTCGACTATGGGCCGGCTGCCCGGCCGAGGGTTCGCGGCATACGGCACCGCGAAAGCCGCGCTCGCGCACTACACCCGGCTAGCCGCGCTCGACCTGTCCCCGCGGATACGCGTGAATGCGATCGCCCCGGGCTCGATCCTCACCTCGGCTTTGGACATCGTGGCCAACAACAAGGACATGCGTAACCAGCTGGAGACGGCGACGCCGTTGCACCGCCTGGGCGAGCCTGCCGATATCGCCGCCGCTGCAGTGTATTTGGCCTCGCCGGCAGGCGCATATCTCACCGGCAAGACGCTGGAAGTGGACGGCGGGCTCATCATGCCGAACCTCGAACTCCCGATCCCCGATCTGTGAAGGACGCGCCGATGGCAATACGAGTCGCTCAGATCGGCACAGGCAACGTCGGCGGGCACGCCCTCACCGGCATCATCAGCAACCCGCAGTTCGAGCTGGCTGCGGTCTGGGTGTCGTCGAAGGAGAAGGCGGGCCGTGACGCAGCCGAGTTCATCGGCCGCGACTCTCCCACCGGCGTCGTCGCCACCGACGACTTGGCAGAAGTCATTGCCGCCCAACCTGACTGCGCGGTCTACACCGCGATGGCCGACAACCGCCTACTCGAAGCGTTAGAAGACTACCGGCGGCTGCTCGAGGCCGGCATCAACGTGGTGGGCAGCGGACCCGTGTTCCTGCAGTATCCGTGGCAGGTCATCCCCGACGAGATGATTGCACCTCTCGAAGATGCTGCGCAGCAAGGAAATTCCAGCCTATTCGTCAATGGCATCGATCCGGGATTCGCCAATGACCTGCTTCCGCTGGCGCTCGCGGGGACCTGCCAGAGCATCGAGCAGGTCCGGTGCATGGAAATCGTCGACTATGCGACCTACGACAGCGCGACGGTGATGTTCGACATCATGGGTTTCGGCAAGCCGATGGATGAAATACCAATCCTGTTGCAGCCGACCGTGTTGAGCATGGCGTGGGGGTCGGTGGTGCGTCAGATCGCCGCGGGGTTGGGCATCACGCTGGACCAAGTCGTCGAAGTCTACTACCGCGAGCCGGCGCCCGAGGATTTCGAGATTGCGTCGGGATTCATCGCGAAGGGCACCGCTGCGGCGTTGCGCTTCGAGGTGCGCGGTATCGTCGACGGACGACCGGCGGTAGTGCTCGAGCATGTGACAAGGCTGCGTGAAGACCTACAGCCGGACTGGCCGCAGCCGGCGCAACCGGGTGGTTCCTACCGTCTGGAGATCACCGGCGAGCCCTCATACGCAATGGACCTGTGCCTGAGCAGCCCGACCGGCGATCACAATCACGCCGGAGTGCTGGCGACCGCGATGCGGATCGTCAACGCGATCCCGGCAGTCGTCGCCGCCGAACCAGGAATCCGAACCACCCTCGACTTGCCTCTCATTACCGGTAACGGGTTGTACAGTCCGTAATCACGAGGCTTGGCGAAAGGAAGTCCATGCGAATTCAGCTGCGGTACGTGGCGGCCGCGGGGGCGATCGCGGCGCTGTGCGGAGCTCCTGTGGCCGCAGCCCAACCGTCATGTTCCAGCACCGGCGGTGGTGCGACTGAGTGCTCGACGCCCGGCAACGTCCAGATCAACGAGAGCCCGGGTGGCGATTTCACGCTGCCGTACTGGGATGAGACCTTCGGCGACAGCGGGTATTACCAAGGGCCGTACCCGGTTCCGTACGACGAAGGTAGTGGCGACGTCGGAATCGGACGCCGGTAGCTGGCATCGTGAGCACAGGGTGGCGCGCGGCCATCGCGCTCGGGGCCGCCGGGATCGCTTCGATCACCGTCGCGCCCCTGGCGTCCGCGCTGCCCGACTGCGGAATGGTCGCGCCGCGGACGATGCAGTGTGAGAGAGGCACCCACACGTCGATCAACAGCTCCCCGAACGTCACCGTCAACACCGGGCCGTATCTCGAAGAACCGTGGATATACCCGGGTTATCCCGTCGTCGGAATCGGAGGCTGGGCGGTTCCCTGAGCGTATGCTGGGAGGACGGCCACGATGGCCGTCCCCTCAAGGAATCGATCACCATGTCGGCACTCCGCCCTACCGCAGCCGTCCTTTTCGCAGCCGCAGCCGTGTCCCTCTCGGTCACGACGGCGGCCTCAGCCGCTGCCGTACCCCAGTGCATCAACACCGGACCCACCACGACGCAGTGCCAAACCAACGGCAGCACGCAGATCAACACCTCCCCCAGCGTCACATCGAACAACAATCCGTTCGGCTGGCCGGGATGGGGTGGCGGGCTCGTGATCAGCCTGGGCGGTCTCGGCCGCTGATCCAGCGGAACCCGCGAATTCCTCCCCTAACGTCACAGCGCCCAGGTTTCGGGTACCCTAACTTTTTCGTTCGCGCAACCAGAAGCGCGGACGTGCGGTTTCGTACGCGCAGCGCCGTAGCCGACGTAGGAAGCCGCACGGTCACGGGATGTTCGGGAGGCGACGTTGAGGGTGGAGCAGCACCAGGACGTCGGCCTACGACGTAACTGGACTCTGCTGGGCCCGGCATTCGTCGCGGCCATCGCCTACGTCGACCCGGGCAACGTCGCCGCCAATGTCACCGCCGGCGCGCGGTTCGGCTTCCTGCTGGTGTGGGTGATCCTGCTCGCGAACATCATGGCCGGCCTGGTGCAGTACCTTTCGGCAAAGCTTGGACTTGTCGCCGGTCAATCGCTGCCGGAGGCGGTCGGTAACAGGATGCGAAGGCCGACCCGGCTCGCTTACTGGTTGCAAGCCGAAACAGTCGCTATGGCAACCGATCTCGCCGAAGTGGTCGGCGGGGCACTCGCGCTGCACCTCCTGTTCGGCCTGCCGCTCGTGGTTGGTGGTGTCATCACCGGAGCCGTGTCCGTGGCGTTGCTGCTGATTCAGGACAGGCGCGGCCAATCGGCGTTCGAACGCGTCGTCACCGGTCTGTTGCTCATCATCGCGATCGGGTTCCTGACGAGCGTGCTGGTGCATCCGCCGTCACCGGACCAGGTGCTGTCCGGGTTTCTCCCGCGGTTCCAGGGCACTGACAGTGTGCTGCTCGCCACCGCAATGCTGGGGGCGACCGTGATGCCCCACGCGGTCTATCTGCATTCCGGGCTGGCCCGCGACCGGCACGGCCACCCCGAAGGACGCAGGCGCGCGCTGCTCCTGCGGATGACCAAGTGGGATGTCGTGCTGGCGATGGTGGTGGCCGGCACGATCAATCTCGCCATGCTGCTGGTTGCGGCCACCAATCTGCAGGGCCGCGACGACACCGACACCATCGAAGGTGTGCACGCGGCTGTGCGGGACACCCTGGGGCCGACGATTGCGCTGTTCTTCGCGATCGGCCTGCTCGCCTCCGGGCTGGCGTCGACCTCGGTGGGCGCCTATGCCGGTGCGATGATCATGGACGGCCTGCTGCACCGCACGATTCCGCTGCTGATTCGCCGCCTGATCACGTTAATCCCGGCACTGGCCATCCTGGCGATCGGCATCGACCCGACCCGCGCACTGGTGGTTTCCCAGGTGGTGCTGTCCTTCGGCATTCCGTTCGCGCTGATCCCGCTGGTGAGGCTGACCAGCGATGCTTCCCTGATGGGCGAGGACACGAACCACCGGGTGACCACCGTCCTCGGGTGGTCGGTCGCCGGGCTGATTAGTCTGCTGAATGTGGGGTTGCTGTACCTGACCGTGGCGGGCTGACATGCACGACTACTTCGCCTACGGCTCGAACCTGTGCGTCAAGCAGATGGCGCAGCGTTGCCCGGGCGCCACCGATCCCCGGCCGGCGATGCTCGCTGACCACAACTGGTTGATCAACGAG
>JAVHWG010000371.1:0-2907 GCA_032159965.1 Mycobacterium sp. | reverse complement strand
CGCGACAACGACCGCATCGTGGCCGTGCTGCGCGGTGCTGCCGTGAATCACGACGGCCGCAGCAACGGCCTGACCGCGCCGAACGGACTGGCGCAACAGGCGGTGATCCGCAAGGCGCTGGCGAATGCGGGAGTCGACGCCGCGGCGGTCGATTACATCGAAGCGCACGGCACCGGCACGATCCTCGGCGACCCGATCGAAGCGGAGGCGCTCGGGCGCGTCGTCGGCAGGGGCCGCTCCGCCGACAGGCCTGCTCTTCTGGGAGCGGTGAAGTCCAACGTCGGTCACCTCGAGTCGGCCGCAGGCGCCGCGAGCCTGGCGAAGATCGTGCTGGCCCTGCAGCACGACAAGGTTCCGCCGTCGATCAACTACGCCGGGCCCAACCCCTACATCGACTTCGACGCCGTGCATCTGAAGGTCGCCGACACCGTCACCGACTGGCCCCGGTACGGCGGGTACGCGGTTGCGGGCGTCTCCGGCTTCGGGTTCGGCGGCGCCAACGCCCACCTGGTGGTCCGTGAGGTGCTGCCCCGCGACGTGGTCGAGAAGGAACCAGAGCCGCAGCGCGAGGTCGAGCAGACCGCAGCCGACGAGGCCGATACCACCTACGTGGGCGGGGTCCGATTCGACGAGTACGGCGAGTTCATCCACGACGACGACGCCGACGAGTATGCGGCCGCCGGTGCAGGCGAGCATGAGTACGAACTTCCCGGGCTGACCGATGAAGCGTTGCGGCTCAAGGAGGTTGCGCTCGCGGAGATGGAGGCCGCAGAGCAGCCCGCGCCCGCCGTGCCGCTGGCGGTCTCAGCGTTCCTGTCATCGCGCAAGAAGGCGGCGGCCGCCGAGCTGGCCGACTGGATGGAAACCCACGAGGGGCAGGCGGCGTCTCTGGAGTCGATCGGCCGATCGCTGTCGCGGCGCAACCACGGCCGGTCGCGTGCGGTGGTACTCGCGCATGACCACGAAGAGGCGATCAAGGGGCTTCGCGCGGTTGCCGAGGGTAAGCAGCGGCCGAACGTGTTCAGCGCGGACGGCCCGGTCACCAACGGGCCCGTGTGGGTGCTGGCCGGATTCGGCGCGCAGCACCGCAAGATGGCCAAGAGCCTGTACCTGCGCAACGAGGTGTTCGCCGACTGGATCGACAAGGTCGACGCACTCGTTCAGGACGAGCGCGGTTACTCGGTGGTCGAGCTGATCCTCGACGACGCCCAGGATTACGGCATCGAGACGACGCAGACCGTGATCTTCGCGATTCAAGTGGCCCTCGGCGAGCTGCTCCGCCACCACGGCGCCAAGCCGGCGGCGGTGGTCGGCCAGTCCCTGGGCGAAGCCGCGGCGGCGTACTTCTCCGGCGGACTGTCGCTGGCCGACGCCACCCGCACCATCAGCTCGCGCGCGCACCTGATGGGTGAAGGCGAGGCGATGCTGTTCGGCGAGTACATCCGGCTGATGGCGCTGGTCGAGTACTCCGCCGACGAAATCAAGACCGTGTTCTCCGACTTCCCCGATCTGGAGGTGTGCGTCTACGCCGCCCCCACGCAGACGGTGATCGGCGGGCCGCCCGAACAGGTGGACGCCATCATCGAGCGGTGTGAAAAAGAGGGGAAGTTCGCCCGCAAGTTCCAGACCAAAGGCGCCAGTCACACCCAGCAGATGGATCCGCTGCTGGGTGAGCTGGCCGCAGAGCTGGTCGGCATCGAGCCGCTGCCGATGACGATCGGCTACTACTCGACCGTGCACGAGGGCAGCTTCATCCGGCCGGGCGGCCAGATTCACGACGTCGACTACTGGAAGAAGGGCCTGCGGCACTCCGTTTACTTCACGCACGGCATCCGCAACGCGGTGGACAACGGCCACACCACCTTCGTCGAGCTGGCGCCCAATCCGGTCGCGCTGATGCAGGTGGGGCTGACGACGGCCGCGGCCGGCTTGCACGACGCGCAGCTGATCGCGACGCTGGCGCGCAAGCAGGACGAGTCCGAGTCGATGGTGGCCACCATGGCGCAGTTGTTCGTGCACGGTCACGACCTCGACATCCGGACGCTGTTTCCCCGTGCCGAGAGACCCGAGGACTACGCCGGCATCCCGCCGACCCGGTTCAAGCGCAAGCAGCACTGGCTGGACGCTCGGTTCTCCGGTGACGGGTCGATGTTGATGCCCGGAACGCACGTCGCGATGCCCGACGGCCGCCACGTGTGGGAATACGCGCCCCGCGGTGAGACCGATCTCGCAGCCCTCGTAAAATCCGCTGCGGCACTGGTGATTCCGGATGCACAGGTGACTGCGTCGGAGCAACGCGCAGTGCCCGGAGACGGCGCCCGCCTGGTGACCACGCTGACCCGCCACCCCGGCGGCGCGTCCGTTCAGGTGCATGCCCGCATCGACGCGTCGTTCACGCTGGTCTACGACGCGATCGTCACCCGCGCCGGACAGCCGTCGGTCCTGCCCGCAGCCGTCCCAGCGGGTCTGCCTGCAGCTGTTGCCGTCGGAACTGCCGCGCCGACAACGGAAGTCGCCACAACAGCGCCGGTTGCCGACGAAGAGCCAGACGCGCAGATCCTGCATGACAACTTGACGCAGGGTGCCAATCTGGGTGCCGGCTTCGCGAAATGGTCGCCTGGTTCAGGCGAGACCATCGGGCAACGGTTGGCGACCATCGTTGCCAGCGCAATGGGTTACGAGCCCGAGGACCTGCCGTGGGAGGTCCCGCTCATCGAGCTCGGCCTGGACTCCCTGATGGCGGTGCGGATCAAGAACCGCGTCGAGTACGACTTCGATCTGCCGCCGATCCAGCTGCAAGCGGTCCGCGACGCGAACCTGTATGCGGTGGAGAAGTTGATCCAATACGCGATCGAGCATCGCGACGAGGTCCAGGATCTGCACGAGTACCAGAAGTCGAAGACAGCG
>JAVHWG010000346.1:0-4400 GCA_032159965.1 Mycobacterium sp. | reverse complement strand
TCTCGCGCACCCTGGAGTCCGTCGACTGGAACTCCCGCCTGGAACGCGGCGACCCGGTCGAGGTGGTGACGAAGCTGAAAGCCGAGACCGACGGCAGGCTGGAGGTGGCCGGCGCGACGCTGGCCGCACCGATCGTGCAGGCCGGACTGGTGGATGAGTACCGGATCGTGGTCACGCCCACCGCCGTGGGCGGCGGCACCCCGTTCTTCCCGGCACTGCCGTCATGGATCTCGCTTCGACTGTTGGAGAACCGCGCCTTCCCGGGCGGCGCGGTCCTGCTGCGTTACGAGGCGAAGCACGACTGACCGGAGCTGCCCTTGCTGCGCGCCGTCGGCACGGCTGGGGTCTTGCCGACGCTGATAACTTGAGCCTCGAGATTCCGGCAGACGACGGACGTGGGTTCTGTGCGCACAACCAATCGGGGCATACCTACGCGGTGGCTCTGCGCGCCGCTGGCGCTCGTCACGATCGTCGCCCTACTCAGTGGCTGCGCGCGCGGTCCCGAACCTGGTGGGCCGTCCGCGACCGCGGCGACCGCCTCCACGACGGTCGGCGCCGCCACATTGGACCAGACCACGGCACCCGGCCCGGTGAATACGGCGGGTGCGCAACCCGAGCTGTCGTCGGACCCCGCGACGCTGGCCGACGACCTTGTCGCCGACGAACAGGCGCTGCGTGACCCGACGACACCGGAGCCGGCAGTGCTGGCGGCGGCACACCGCCAACAAGTGGCCTACCGGGCCATCGGCCGCCACCGCGAGTGGGACTCCGTCACACGTTCCCGAATCCCGCCATCGCTGCTGGATACCTACGACCGCAATGTCGACGCCCGCCGACAACTCGCCGCGATGGCGCACGTGAAGGACACCGTCCCGCCGTGGCGGATCGTGGCGCCGCCGGCGGCCGATGAACTGCTGGGCTACTACCACGACGCGGAGGCCGCGACCGGTGTCGGCTGGAACTACCTAGCCTCGATCAATCTGATCGAGACCAGATTCGGCAGCATCGATGGAACGAGCACTGCGGGCGCCCAGGGCCCGATGCAGTTCCTGCCATCGACTTTCGGTGCTTACGGCGACGGAGGCGACATTCACTCGCCCCGCGACAGCATCATGGCAGCAGGTCGGTACCTTGCCGCCAACGGTTTCGTCCGTGACCACGACGGCGCGATCTTCCATTACAACCATGCGGCCGAATACGTCCGGGCAGTCGACGATTATGCCGCGCTACTTGAGGCTGACCCTGCGACGCTCCGTTCCTACTACCGTTGGGACGTCTACTATTACACGACAGCCGGCGACGTATTGCTGCCCGTCGGCTACGCCTCGACGGAACCCATACCGGTCAAAACGTACCTGGCTGCGCACCCGCAATGATGGCCGGTCGCCGCAACCGTCAGCGTGAAGTACCGGATCCGCCCAGTCTTCCCGGCGAATTCGTCGCGGCCACAGGTGATTTCGCTCGCATTACCGAGTGGGATGGGCTGATTGCCGATTCCGCACTGACGCTGCCGGATATCGTCCACGACCTGACGATGACCGAATGTGTTTGGCGTGGTGTGGATGCGAGCTCGCGCACGTTCACCAACCTGCACTGTCGCGACGTCGTATTCGAGCAGTGTCATTTCGGCGGCGCGATCCTCGACAGTTGCGTTCTTACCCGCGTGGCGTTCATCGAGTGCCGGCTGACCGGCGTCGTACTCAGCGGCGCGCAACTCACCGACGTCGTGATCGACGGGGGCGTGGCACATTTGGCCAACCTGCGTTCCTCGGTGTCGTCGTTCCTGTGGGTGACCGGTACGGGGATGAAGGAGGCGGATTTCTACGATGCGCGGCTGCACCGGTCCGCACTACTGGACTGCGATCTTTCGTCAGCAAGCTTCGACTCGGCGTCGGTGCACGGCCTCAGTCTTCACGGCTCGGTCCTCGACTCGCTGCGCGGCACCCCCGCCCTGACGGGTGCAGACGTCGGCCTCGAGGCACACCAACTGGTGCCCATGGGTGCTGCCGTGCTTGCCGAAATGGGTGTGCGGGTCACCGACCGACCTCAGCCATCCCGGTGAGTTCGAATAGGTTTCACTTCTTGGTCGCCGGGTAGATGTGTGACGTCGCTCATAGTTCGTAAATCGCAGGTCATCGCCGGGGGACGAATGGCCTCTTTCGCTGGAAGCGGGTTCCATGCCCACACGACCACCTGTCAAGGAACCCGATCAACCGGCCAAGTCGCGTGCCGATACCCCTGGCCAGTTGACCGGCGCGGTCGTGATCGTCGCGGTCGTGTCCGCGGTTTCGGGAATGCTCTACGGCTACGACACGGGGATCATCTCCGGCGCCCTGCTACAGATCACCAAAGACTTCGGCCTCGCCGACGTCTGGAAACAGGTGATCGCCGCCAGCATCCTCCTCGGCGCTGTCATCGGTGCTCTGACGTGTAGCTGGCTGTCCGAGAAACGTGGCCGCAAAGGCACCCTGGTGATGCTGGCGGTCGTCTTCGTCGTCGGCGCACTGTGGTGTGCGTTTTCGCCGAATCCGGTGCTGCTGTCCGTAGGCAGGCTCGTCCTGGGCTTCGCGGTCGGCGGTGCGACGCAAACCGCCCCTATGTACGTCGCCGAACTGGCACCGCCGAAATACCGGGGCCGGCTGGTGCTCTGCTTCCAGATCGCCATCGGAGTCGGCATCGTCATCGCGACCATTGTCGGGGCCTCGGAGTCGATCCCCTGGCGCTGGTCGATCGGGGCTGCGGCGGTGCCCGCCGCGATCATGCTGGGCCTGCTGCTGCGGTTACCGGAAAGCCCGCGGTGGTTGGTCAAACAGGACGACACAGACAAGGCACGCGAGATCCTGGAGCGCGTCCGTCCGGAGGGCTACGACGTCGACGACGAAATCGACGAGATGGTCGAGTTGACCCGCAAGGAGCAGACGGCGAAGACCCGCGGCTGGTCCGGGTTGCGCAAGGCCTGGGTGCGTCCTGCCCTCATACTCGGGTGCGGCATAGCAATTTTCACTCAGCTCAGTGGTATCGAGATGATCATCTACTACTCGCCGACGATCCTGACCGACAACGGGTTCTCGAAATCCGTTGCGCTGGAGGTGTCGGTCGCGTTAGGAGTCAGTTACCTCGTCGCCCAGCTCGTCGGGCTGACGATCATCGACAAGGTCGGCAGACGGCGGCTCACCCTGATCATGATCCCAGGTGCTGCCGCGAGCCTCTTTGTCCTTGGGACGCTGTTCGTCACCGGCCACAGCGGGCGAGACTCGATCCCGTTCATCATCGCGTGCCTCGTGGTGTTCATGCTTTTCAACGCGGGCGGCCTGCAGCTGATGGGGTGGCTGACCGGGTCGGAGACGTATCCACTCGCTGTGCGGCCAGCGGGCACGGCGGCGCAGTCCGCGGCGCTGTGGGGTACCAACCTGCTCATCACGCTCACGCTGCTCAGTCTCATCAACGGGATTGGAGTCGGGCCGGCAATGTGGCTGTACGGTTTGTTCAACGTCGCTGCGTGGCTGTTCGTCTACTTCCGCATGCCGGATCTGACCGGGCGCAGCTTGGAACAGATCGAGGGCAAACTCAGCGAAGGACATTTCCGCCCAGCAGATTTCGCACGCTGAGCGGGCGCGCCACGATGACCGCTCAGCTCGTTTCAAGCGGATTGGCCTTTATGCGGCTGGCGCCGTCATTCGCCATCGACGCCCCAGCGGCACTGTCGGGCTTACGCTTCGCCTGATCTGCGAAGCAAGCCGCGAACTCGGACCCGAACCCGTTTCTGGGATAACGGGCAAGCAATTCAGCCCTCGCCTCGGCTGGAAACTCCTCGGGCCGTCGTCCGACGACGTCCCAGCTCGTCGCAACCTGCAGAAGGTGAGACTCGGGGTCGGCCTCGCTGGAAACATCGTTGCGCATATGCAGCACAATGATTTCCGTTGCCCTGGCCGCCCGATCGGTCGACCAGCCGGCCGCCACGCCGAACACCCACGCCAGCTCGCCACCCGCCTCCTCGAACGACAGCCTGTGACTGTCGAATGGATCCGTGAGTCCGATGTCGTGAAGCAGCGCCGATACGTAATAGAGCTCGTCGTCGAACGTGATCTGGTGCGCCGCCGCGTACATCGTCCCCCACAGGTAGGAGCGGATGCAGTGATTGAGCAGTGCAGGCGTGTAGAAGCGGGTTGCCACCGAAAGCGCCGCCGCCGCAGCGGGAGTATGCGGAAACATGAGTTGAGTGTTGGCGCGCCGCCAACCGACGTCAACAGACACGCAAAAAAGATGTTCGAAATCGCGACGACCGTCGACGTCGCGTGGGTCATGTGGGCGGGTAGGGCAGACCGAACTCGTCGGCCAGCAGACTCTGGACGATGATCATCGCCGCTTGCGAGCCTGAGGCGACCGCGCCGGCGAGATGC
>JAVHWG010000338.1:0-19366 GCA_032159965.1 Mycobacterium sp. | reverse complement strand
CCCGGGCGTCACTGCTACCTGATTGCCGGCGGCGCTCGCTAAGCGCGGCCGCTGAGTTGCCGCACAAGATCAGCGGCGACCGTGCGCAGTGGCACGTTGGTGTCTTGAGATTGCTTGCGCAGCAAGTCGAATGCCTCGTCGGCGTCTATGCCGTGGACCGCCATGAGCATGCCCTTGGCTTGCTCGATCGGGGCGCGGGTCCGCAGCGCGCGTTGAATTGATTCGGCGACCTCGCGCTCGGATCTGAACCGTGCGAAGTCCCCGATGGCGCGCGAAACCGATGCCGTGAGCAGTTCCAGGATGTCGGCATCGAGTCTGTCGAACGCCGCGTGCGAACGGCCATAGAGGTTGAACGACCCAAGGGACTGGTCGCTGGTGAATAGGGGAGCGGCAAGGAAGCTGTGGATGCCTTGGTCGGCGGCGGCCGCGGCGAACCCCGGCCAGCGCTGCTCGGCGTCATCGGAATCGACCCGGACGATGGTGCCTGTGCGGGCGGCGTGCAGGCACGGGCCGTCACCCGCGTCGTACTGCTCGCTGTCGACGCGCAGGGTGCGCTCGTCGGTGTGCACCGCGGTGTAACACTGACCGCCGAGGTCGATGGTCACCCCGGTGCTGTCGGCCCCGTCGATCGCTTCGGACGCGATTTCAGCGACCCGCTGCAACATCGTCAGCAGGTCATCCTCGTCGGTGATGCTGCGCCCGGCGCTCACCAGCATCGTGGCGAGCATGGTGGGCGAGAGCTTGTTTTCGGCGGCGGCGGCGATGACGACGTCGGCCGCGATATCGCCGCCTGTGCTGGCGCCGGCGGCGGGGATCGACAATTCGGTGGCCGGGTCCGCGGGCAGCGTCATTGTTCTGCGGGCAGGCGTGGACCCGCAGGCGCCGGGGCCTGACCGGCCAGGCTGTCGATGACCGGCCGCTGATCGGGGCAGTAGTAGTTCATCGCCGACGACATGAACTGGTAGATCTGTTGTTCGCTCGACCCACGCTGGAGGTTGAGGTGCAGGAAGGTGGCCGATTCGGCGGCGTTGGCGTCCAGTCCGGTCTGCAACCGCTTGCACGTGATCTTGCCGAGCCAGGCGTTCTTGTCCTTCGGCCCGTAAATCCCGTAGATATGCAGCTGGTTGGAGAAGTCTGTGTCTGGATCGGCGTACGCGGGGGCGGCGCCGGCCAGCGCGATGGCGGCGAGCACCGCCGCGGACGCCATGCGGGAGATGAGTTTCATTGCGCGGTTCGCATCCTCCACTCTTGTCGTGCGTGTGCACTTGCGTCCACCTTGCCACCACAGCGGTGCCGTGCCTATTCACTATAAGGTTAAATGGGCTAAGGTTGTACCGACCCGATCAGTATGCGGGATGGGTTTGGATGCTGTAGAACCGATCGACTCCCGCTCGACGGAGGGGCGCTCACGTGACCGACTTGCGCAGGTTGATGGTTCGTACTGGTCTTGCAGCTGTTGCCGCCGCTTCGGCGTTGACGCTGGCCGTGCCGGCGTCGGCGGACGCCGGCGAGGATTACCCCATCCCGAGGCGGATGATCCAGACCCAGTGCGACACCGAGCAATATCTGGCCGCCGTCAGGGACACCAACCCGATCTACTTCGAGCGCTACATGATCGACAAGAGCAACCGTCCGCCCGACGTGCAGCAGGCCGCTGTGGACCGTATTCATTGGTTCTTCTCACTGGATGCCGTCGCCCGGCGCCAGTACTCCGAAGACACCGCCACGAACGTCTACTACGAACAGATGGCCACGCACTGGGGCAACTGGGCGAAGGTGTTCTTCAACAACAAGGGCGTCGTCGCCCGCGCCACCGACGTGTGCATGAACTACCCGCGCGGCGACATGTCCGTGTGGGACTGGCCCGTCCAACGCTAGAGCTGGAGTCACGCTCAATGAGCTTCTTCAAGACCGCTCTGCCCGCCGCCGTTATCGCAGGCGGGTTGACCGCTGCGCTACTCGGTGTGGGGGCCGAGGTGGCCAGCGCCGATCCGCCGCCACCGCCACCTCCCCAGGGCGAGGTGCCCCCGCCCAACGCGCCGCCGAAGCCCGACGAGCGTTGGGACGGCCAGCCCATCGTGTGGACCTCGGGTTGGGGCGGGCGCTGGGGCGTGTACATCAACGGGCAATTCATCACCCTGTCGTCGAACATCAACACCGGCGGCGGCTGACACCGATCAGTTGGTCATCCGTTCGGCGCGTGCGTGCGGTCCAGAACCACAGCACTCAGCAACTGATCGACATTGCCGACGCCGCCGTCGAAGGGATTGCCCCGTTTGAGGACCTTTGTTCCGCCGGGCGTGATAGCGACGAGTTTGGCCGAGCTCGAACCGATTTGGAAACTGCGGGCGAACTGCACGTGATCGAGTGCGATCAACGGTCCGCCGCGGTAGCTGAACAACCCCAACTTGCGATCGATCACAGCGACGGCACGGCACTGGTGCAACGGCTGGCCGCGGCGCCGGCGAATCTTGCGTACAACCAGATAGAGCATGGCGGCCAGTGCGACCCCCACCGCCACGAAGACTGCGGCGAGAACTGTCGACGGAACGCCGGTGAACAATCCCACGGCGCCGAAGCCGCCGACGACGAGCGTGATCACGCCGAGTACGAATGCGACCACCATCAGCGCGCCCGTGCAGCGATCGAAAACGAGTACCCGACGACCGTCGTCGGTGACGACGAGCCCGCCTGTGTCGGCGATGACCCCGTTCTGCGCTGAAGCGTCCACGGGTTGCAGCGTGCCACCTCGTCGGCCGCCGGCGAGAGCATTCCGCGGGAATGGTCCCCCGTACTTCCCGTTCCGCCGACGGATCGATCGCGCTCGCGTAACCCAACGTCCTATCACTTCGCGGACTAGGTGGCAGCAAACAAAGGACAACGGTGATGAACGACAACAGTGTTAGACGACGCGCGCCGGTCATCGCCGGCGCACTACTGGTGAGCGCGGGAACGAGCGTTCTCGGACTGCTCGGTGCAGCGGCACCGGCCGGCGCCGTGCCCAACGCCTTCGTGGCTGTCGCCGTTGGGGACATCAACGACGCGCCTCCCGTCCGAACCGCTGGAGGAATGTCGATCGGACCGGACGCGAATCAGGCCAACCAGGCATCGCTGTCTAACTGCGTACGCAATGGTGGTCACCAATGCGTAGTGGTGGAAAATGCCCAAAATGGTTGTGCCGCGGCCGCGGCCAACGACTTCGGGGATATCCAGGGGGCGCTGGACGCGTCCCTCAGAGTCGCAGAAGAAAACGCCAGGAACAAGTTGCAGAATCGCCAGGGCGCCCACATCGTCGTGTCGGGCTGCTCGAATGGGCAGGTGCCGCCGCCACCAACCACGCCGGCGCCGCCGAAGCCGGGACCGACCGTCACCTTCAATCCGATTCCCGGCGGCTTGGATGCCCGCATCACCGATCGCAGCGGGGTCTCCTCGCAGTGCACGTACACGACCGACAATTTCAACCGAAGCTTTGCGCTGCCAGCCAATTCCACGTACGACCTCAGAATCGTCCCAGCGGTGCCGCGATTCAGGAATTGGAACGTGACCGTCGGCTGCGACAACTACACGGCCACCAAGACCACGGTGTTCTTCTGAGCGCGGCCACGAGGTATCCCGCCCGGCGAGACCTCGTCGTGACGTAACCCGTGTCGATTCGAGTCCTGTGATCGGCGTGGCGGATACGCGTTCAGTGTGCCGGGGGAACGACACTGGTGCGATGCCGGTCGAGGAAACCATGTGGGATGTGCGCGTCACCCGAGAGATCGACCGACACGACGACCAGATGCGCGCGGTCCTGGCTCGCGCCATCGCCAAGCGCCTGCCACGGCACAAGAAGCTGGTGCGTGTGGTGGCGTGGTCGCAGAATGCCGGCCGTCTGTTCGCCCCCGAGGCCGGAGTGCGACGCTATGCGGTGGCATACGAAGTCCGGTTCAGCGCCTAGCTAAACGCCCTATGGCAGAAGGTCTTTCAGCTCTTCGACGAAACTGACGGCCTCGCGGCGGTCGCCGGTCAGCGGCTGCAACAACAACGTGGTGGTACCGGCCTCTGCGAAGGCAGCGACGCGTTCCTTGACGAATCCCCGCGGCCCGATCAGCGACACCGCGCGTACCAATTCGTCCGGCACGGCGTCGATGGCCTCAGCCTTCTTCCCGGCCAGGTACAGATCTTGAATATGATCGGCTACCTCACCGAAGCCGTAACGGGTGGCGAGTTGGTGGTAGAAGTTCTTGCCCCGCGCGCCCATTCCACCGATGTAGAGCGCCAGTTGCGGTTTCACCCATGCGATCCGGTCTTCGACGTCATCTCCGATGGCAAGCGGAGCGCTCACAATCACGTCGAGGGGGCCAAGGCTGGGATTGCGCTTGGCGTAGCCGCTACGCAACGAGTCGCCCCACACGGCGTCGGCCCTCTCGGGATAGAAGAACACCGGTTGCCAGCCTTCGGCGATTTCAGCCGTCAACTCGACGTTCTTCGGGCCCAACGCGGCAATTGTGATCGGAATGCGTTCCCGCACAGGATGATTGATAAGATGCAACGGCTTACCCAGACCGGTTCCGTGTTCGGCCGGAAGCGGAATCTGATAGTACTTGCCGTCATGGTTGACGCTTTCACGGCGCCACACCTGCCTACAGATGTCGACGACCTCGCGGGTACGGGCCAGCGGCGCGTCGAACGGTACCCCGTGGAAGCCCTCGATCACCTGCGGGCCGGAGGTACCGATTCCGAGCCGGAACCGACCGCCGGAAACGTAGTCCCGCCCGGCCGCGGTCATCGCGAGCAACGAGGGAGTCCGGATGTAGATCGGGATGACGCCTGACCCCAGCTCAATCCGTGACGTCTTGGCGGCCAGAAACCCGAGCTGGCTGACGGCGTCGAAGGAGTACGCCTCGGCGACGAGCGCGATATCGATCCCGACCTTCTCGAGTTCGACGACGTCTTCGACGGCCTCGCGAAAATCGCCGGCGTAGCTGAGAAAGATCCCGGTGCGCATGCGCGATTTATATCACCAACCGGTTGGTAGGTGGCGTTTTACCTGCTGTCGTTGACCCCGCGTGTTTTACTGGCAATTGCGTTAATTCGAGAGGACACCAGGGGGAACGGTGGATGACCAAGCTTCGGCCGACGGGTCAGGTGAACACGGATCGGAGCTCGCGGTGAACTGTCGCGTTCGCGTCAATCCGGGCACCGAATCGGAGGCCGGCGGCGTCGTCGTCGAGGATTTCGGCGAGATGACTGCGCAGGCCGTTGACATCGGGGGTCAGCACTTCGCCGACCCCGCGCGACGATGGGCGGTATTCCTGGACGCAGGACCTCTGGTGTTCGTCGACACTCACCAGCTTCGTCCCGAGTAGTCTTGCCCGCCTCACCTATGGACCGCCCTTCCAGTGCTCAATGCGGTGGTGGTCGGGCGTGAAACCGTGCTGCACACCCCACAGCACTGCCTGGGTACGGCTGCCGACGCCCAGCTTGCGGTAGATCGTTCGGATGTAGGACTTCACTGTGTTGGGGCTCAGGTAAGTCAGCCTC
The DNA here is from genome assembly GCA_032159965.1 of Mycobacterium sp. Taxonomy (GTDB): domain Bacteria; phylum Actinomycetota; class Actinomycetes; order Mycobacteriales; family Mycobacteriaceae; genus Mycobacterium. The sequence goes on along the minus strand of JAVHWG010000338.1, from coordinate 13,840 downwards.
GCCACGTCGGCATTGCTCTTGCCCTGGGTGATCAATGCGAGGATCTCTGCCTCGCGATCGCTGAGCCCTTCGCCGCGCCCGGGCCAATCCAGACCGGGCGCACTGCGGGCCCGCGGGGCTGCGTCGCTGATGACGGTCTCCCCGGCGTGCACCGATTCCAGTGCCGCGACCAGCTCTCGCGCAGGCAAGGTCTTCGAAAGATATCCGTGCGCACCGTGCTGTCTGGCGCTGTCGATGAGATCCGGGTGAAAGTTCCAGGTGTAAACCACAACTCGGTGTGCGCAGGGATTCGCGACAAGCACGCCGATCTCTTCGTGGTCGGATTCGGGCTGAGCGAAGGAGTCATATAAGACGATGTCGACGGTGTCCTCGACGGGCATTGTCGAGTCGAGTTCGGCGATGACGACGCGGTCCCGGTACGGGTCGAGCATGTTGGCCACGCCCTTCACGACGATGTCGTAGTCGTCGACGAGCGCCACGGTTATCGGACCGCGTGCAGGGGTGGGCATGAACGGAAGATTACACCCTTAGGGGTGTATTACTACCACCCTTAGGGGTGTTCGATTCAGTCAGTCGGACAACGATGTTCCGGCACTCGACACTCAGTGAAGGGGCTCATCATGATCATTCTCGGCATCATCCTGCTGGTCGCGGGATTCCTGCTCAAGCTTTCAATTCTGACGACCATCGGCATCATTCTGCTCGTTATCGGCGCCATCTTGGCTGTCGTCGGATCCACGGGACACGCCATCGGTGGCCGCCGGCACTACTACTGACGGCGCATCACCCATTGACGGAATGGCGAGTGGCTTACGTCACAAACTGACGTTTGCGTAGAAGTCACCCGGGTACCCGATACGAACCGAGAGGAGCACGAAATGCCTACCTGGCAAATAATATTGATCGCGGCTGTCGTGATCGTGGTCGTCGTGGTGACTGTCGCGGCGGTCGTGGCGAGCAGTCGTCGGAAGAGCGAACGGCTCAAGCAGCACTTCGGTGCAGAATACGAGCGCACCGTCTCGGAGGCAGGCGATCCGAAGGCTGCGGAGAAGGAACTCGCCGGTCGTGCGCGTCGGCGCGACAAGCTCGACATCGTGGCGTTGTCGCCCGAAGCGCTTGCTGATTTCACCAACCGGTGGCAAAGGGTGCAGACGGGATTCGTCGACGATCCGGGCAGTGCTGTGGGGGCCGCCGACCAACTGGTGACAGAGGTGATGCGTCAGCGCGGCTATCCGATCGACGACGACTTCGAACAGCAGGCGGCCGACATCTCCGTCGACCACCCGCAAATCGTCGAGAACTACCGCGCCGCTCACGGCATCCATCTGGCGCAGCAGCGCGGCGATGTCGGAACCGAACAGCAGCGGGAGGCATTCGTCCATTACCGCGCGCTGTTCGAAAAGTTGCTCGACACCACTACTGACAACGACATGGCCAAGGAGGCCCGCGCATGACCACCCATGATCAACGCACCGAATTCGACAACACGGCCCACGAGGCCGACGTCGCTACGGTTGGGACCCAGCCGGTGACCGAACATACTGCGCCGACGATGGCGGAATCGACGCAGAACCAGACCGCCCCGCAAGACGGCGGGATGCAGAACTCGGCCGCCCAGACCACCGCGGGGGCGGTGCCCCCGGAGCAGGCCGGCGCAGAGCGGGCGGGCACAGAGCAGGCCGGTAGCGCACAACGCGAAACCTCTATGGACACATCGCTGTTCGCCGATGACCAACTCGAAGGTCTGCGTGCAAGGTGGAACTCCGTGCAGGCGGGCTTCGTCGACGATCCCAGAGAGTGTGTCCAGAAGGCGGACGGTCTGGTGTCCGATCTGGTCGATCAGCTCACCGCCGGCTTCGCTGACGCGCGTTCGCGCCTTGAGGAACAGTGGTCCCGCGGCGAGGAGGCGTCCACCGAGGATCTCAGGGTGGCGCTGAAGCACTACCGAGAGTTCTTCGAGCGCCTACTCGTGGTCTGACCCCTGACTCGACACCGCCGCCTCATCCGTGGGGCGGCGGTGTTCGGCAATTCTCGATCCGGCAGCGCCTCCAGACATCAGCGGCCACAATGTCTGGGGAATCGCTGGTGTAGAGAATCGAGTCGTCGTGACCGCGGATGGCGAAGGGCGTTACGAATCGGTGTTTCGCGAGCGCTGGCGCGATCGCCGCTCGGCAGGCGCACGCCCTGGTGAGTTGATCAGGCAGCCGCGCTGGATCGACGCCGGACTTGTCGCTCTGGGCGTTCTGCTGGCCGCGGGCGGGGTGGCCGCCGGCACGGTGACCGTCGGTCGCAGCGAGGCGCTGCCCGCCGTAGTGCAGGGCACGGCGGTGACCGCGGTCCGCGGCGACGCGGTTCCGCCGGCACCGGGCACGGCGGTGCAGTTCCGGGACTCAGCCGGGGCAACTCTGGACGCGGTCGTGGTCGACGTGAGTGCGTCTGAGGTGGTCGCGGTGTTGACGCAGCCCGGCCCTGCGTCGGGCGGGCAGCTGCTGATCCCTGCCGGGCGGCAGCGGTTGATCAATGTCCTGCTGCCGAGACTGTGGTGAGGTTCGGTGGTCGCGCGATTCCCTTTGTCGCGCAAGCAGAGATGGCGGATTGCGGTGCCGCGGCCCTTGCCATGGCGCTCGCCTACCACGGCCGGCACGTACCTCTGGCCGACATGCACACCGCCACCGGCACTGGGCGCGACGGCACCGACGCGCTGCGTCTTGCCGAAGCCGCCACCACCTACGGATTGCGCGCCCGAGGGGTGGCCACCGAGCTGGACGACTTGGGAGTACTGCCCCGCGGCACCGTATTGCATTGGGGAGAAGCACATTTCGTAGTGTTGGATTCCACATCACGCCGCGGAGTGACGGTCGTGGATCCCGCCGCAGGCCGCTACCGGGTCAGCTGGCAAGCCGTCAACGATCTGTACAGCGGAGTCGCGATCCTGCTGGAGCCCTCCGAATCATTCGAGGCGGGCGGACGACCCGCACCGGGGGCGCTGCACCATGCCCGACGGCTGTTGACCCGCTCGAGCGGACTAACAAAGGTGCTGATCACCTCCGTCGTCGTGCGCCTCATGGCGTTGGCCGTGCCGGTGCTGACCGGTGTGGTCGTCGACCGGATCGTGCCCGGCGACGACGGACACCTGTTGAAAGTTATTGCCGCGGTGATGATTGCGCTCATCGGCTACTCCGTCATCGCCAGCTATCTGCGGGCTCATCTGTTGCTCCGGTTGCGCAGCCGGCTCGACGTCGACATGACGCTCGATTTCCTCGAACACCTGGTGGACCTGCCGTACGCGTTCTTCTTGAAACGATCGTCCGGCGACCTGATGATGCGGCTTCGCAGCAACGCGACGGTACGCGAGATCCTGACCACCGGGACGATCGCCGCGCTGCTCGACGGCACCCTGGCCACGTTCTACCTGGTCGTGATCTACGTTCTGTCGCCAATGCTCGGCGTCCTCGTCACTGGGTTGGGGGCCGCCCAGGTTGCGGTTCTACTGGCGGCGAGGCGCCGCAATCAGCACCTGATGGGCGAGGCGCTGGCGACGGAAGCCAAATCGCAGTCCTACGCCTACGAGATGTTCTCGGCGGTAGAGACGCTGAAGGCCGCCGGAGCCGAACGGCGCGCCGTGACGCATTGGTCCAACTTGTTCATCGCCGAGATGAACGTCTCCCTGCGACGGGGTCGCCTCGCTGCCGCCGTGGAGACAGCGATCCACGGTCTGGCTCTGCTGTCCCCAATTGCCGTGCTGCTCTTCGGCGCTCGTCTGGTGGGCACCGGTCAGCTCTCGCTCGGCACCATGCTTGCGTTGGCTGCGCTGGCCACCGCATTCCTCGAACCGCTCGGCGTCCTGGTCGGCACCGCCCTGCAGGTCCAGCTGCTCGGCAGCTACCTCGCCCGCATCGAAGACGTCAACAACACCCCGACCGAGACAGCCGGGCGCGACTTGCGGCACGCGCCGCAGCTCACCGGCGCGGTGCGCGCCGAACGGCTCACCTTCCGTTATCACCCACACGGGCCGCCGGCCGTGGACGGCGTCGACCTCGAGGTCCGGCCCGGGCAGTTGCTTGCCATCGTCGGGCGCTCGGGCTCAGGCAAGTCCACGATGGGCCGGCTGCTGTTGGGTCTCTACCCTCCCTCGGATGGCCGCGTCCTGCTCGACGGAATCGACCTCGCCACCCTCTACCCGCGCAGCGTGCGCTCCCAGATCGGCGTCGTCACCCAAGATCCGTACATCTTTGGGCTGTCGATTCGCGACAACCTCGTCCTCGGGCATCCCGACCTCCCCCTCGATCGGCTCGAGACCGCCGCCGAGTTGGCCGGCGTTGCCGAGGACATCCGCGCGATGCCGATGGGGTGGGACACGTTGCTCGTCGACGCCGGCGCCTCGCTCTCGGGAGGTCAACGCCAGCGGCTGGCCCTCGCCCGCGCGCTGGCGCCGTCACCGCGGATCCTGTTGCTGGACGAGGCAACCAGCAACCTCGACACCGTCACCGAGGGTCAGGTTCACGCGAACATCGCCCGACTCGGATGCACCGTCATCGTGATCGCGCACCGGCTGGCCACCGTGATCGACGCCGACCACATCGTAGTAATGGAGGCCGGCCGGGTCGTCGAAGTCGGTCGGCACCCTGACCTGCTGGCAGCCGGAGGTCACTACGCCCAACTGGTTTCCGGCCAACTCGTGGGCGAAACGCCGAAGTAGGGAGGGGAATTGACGTGCGCGGGCAACGGAGTCGGACCGCCGCTGGGTTGACGGCAAGCGGCTTCTTTGTGTTGCGGGCACCCTTGTTGCCGCTGGACGAACTGGACCGACTGCGGGCCGATCCCACGCACTGGCGCATCCTCGCGGCCCGTCCCGAGGTTCGTGAAGCACTCCATCTTGCTTCGCCGGGGTTGATGCGCCGCTTGGCGGACGGAAACCCGGACGGTCGAGTCGCTGCATCGGTCACCGCGTACCTCGTCCGGATGTGCACCCGTGCAACGCCTTTCGGGTTGTTCGCGAGCTGTGCGGTTGGGACGCTGGCCGAGGTCACGGCGCTGACGGTCGACGGTCCAGACGGGACCACGCGGCACAGCCGGCCGGATACCGAGGTGCTCGCGACGCTCGTCGACCGGTTGATTGCCGATCCCTCGACCCGGCCGGCGATGACCGTCGAGCCCAATTCCAGCCGGTACCACGTGGCTGGTGCGATGCGGCTCATCGAAAGCCGCGTGCGCGACGGCCGCCGCAGCCATCACCTCGTCGTGATCGAGGATGACGAGCCGCTGCGGGTGGCATTGGAGACGGCGTCGGGTGGCTGCGCGGTGCTGGACGTCGTCGAGGCCGTCCAGGCCCACACGGGTGCCGATCCCGAAGAAGCACGCGAATACGTGGACGCGCTGGTCGACGCCAAGGTGCTGACCCCGCTGGCCGAGCCGGCGGTGACGGGCCCGGAGCCACTGACGCATGTGCTGGGATCGCTGAGCGGACAGGACCTGGACGCCGCGTCGGAGGCACTGCGACGAGTGTCCGACGAACTCGCCGGCCTGGACGCGGCCGGGCTCGGGAACGCTCCGGAAGCGTACGGCGCGGTTGCTGAGATCCTGCTCGGCCTGGCCGGCGGCGGCGACGACGCGCGCCTCGTGCAGGTCGACCTGCACCGGGCAGGGTCGGGTCTGACTCTCGGAACGGGCGACGTGCAGCTTCTGGCCGAGGGGGTGGATCTGCTCCATCGGCTGTCCCAGGGTTTCGAGGATCCGGCGCTTACCCGGTTCATGAGCGAGTTCAGGGCCCGCTACGAGGACCGCGAGGTTCCTCTGATGGAGGCGCTGGATGAAGAGATGGGCATCGGCTTCGACAGGTCGGCACATCCGGCCGCCGACGAGTCACCTCTGCTCGCCGGTCTGGACCTCGGTGGTGTCGCCGGAAACTCTGCGTTCACCGCACGCGACGCGGCACTGCTCGATTTGGTGATCCGCGCACGTGACAGCGGCGTCCGAAACCTCGAGCTCGACCCCGCCACGGTTGCGCGCCTCGCGACGTCGACGCCGTTGCCGCTGCCTGACGCGCTGGCGGTCTTCGCCGCAATGCTTGACGACGGCTTCGAGATTCAGGTCGTCACCGGTCCGTCGGGTGCGGAGCTTCTCGGCCGGTTCTGTCACGGAGATCCTCGGCTGCTTGAGGCCGTCAGAGGCCACCTGCGGGCCGAGGAGGCCCACGCTCCCGGCGTCGTGTTCGCCGAGCTCGTCCACCTTCCGGAAGGACGGATCGGCAACATTCTGGCGCGGCCGGTGCTGCGCGACTATGAGCTGGTCCTGCTGGGGCGCTCAGGCGCACCCCGCGATCGTCAACTCGGTGTCGACGAGCTGACGTTGCGGGTGGCCGGCGACCGCCTGGTCCTCTACAGCCCGCGGCTGAAAGCCGAAGTGCGGCCGCGGTTGACGACTGCGCACAACCCGGCTTGGCGCAGCTTTGGGGTGTACCGGTTCCTGGCGGCGCTTCAGCGTGCCGGCGTAGCGGCCGGGCTCGCGTGGGATTGGGGTGCGTTGGCCGGAGCGCCGACTCTGCCGCGCGTCACCGCCGGTCGGCTCGTGCTGGCCAGGGCCCGCTGGCAGCTCTCCGCTGCGGAGCTGAGCGCGGTCACCGGCTCCGATCCGGCCGACGGGTGGTCGGCCCTCATCCGCGACCGCGGGCTTCCGCGGGAAGTGCTGATCGCCGACGGCGACAACCGGCTGTACGTGGATACCGCCAGTCCCACGCTGACGGCCGTCGCCGCGAAGGTGCTGCGCGGACGGGCGGGGGCAGTGGTCGAGGAGGTGCTTGAAAACGGCGTCGCCGCCGGACCGCAGGGCCGGTTCGCGCAAGAACTCATAGTGCCCTTCACGCGCCGTGTCGCGCCCGCGAGCGTGCCCGAGCTCTATCGCGCACCCGGCGCCCAACGCACCTTTGCCCCCGGCAGTCAGTGGCTCTACCTCAAGGCCTATGCCGGTACCGCGTCCGCGGACCGAGTCCTCACCGGTTCCCTCGGACCGGTACTCGGCAAACTGCGAAACGACGGCGTCGTCGACCAATGGTTCTTCCTGCGTTACTCAGACCCCGAGCATCATCTGCGGGTGCGGCTGCACGGCGATCCGGCCGCGCTGCGCGACCATGCGCTGCCCGCGCTCACCGACGCCCAGGCCCCACTGCTCGACGACAGCACGGAGTCGAAGGTTGCACTTGACACCTACCACCGCTAGATCGAACGCTACGGCGGTGACGACGGCATCGAGCTGGCGGAGCAGATCCACTGCGCCGACAGCGATGCCGTGCTGAAGGTGTTGGCCATGCTCGACGGCGAGGACGCGGCCGACGCGCGCTGGAAGCTTTGCCTCTATGCCACGGATCGCCTTCTGACGGACGCGGGACTCGACATGCAGCAGCGTCGTGACTGGGCAAAGGAGGGCGCCGCGGGCTACCGGATGGAATACCCGAACGCACCCGACCTCGACTCCGGTATCGGTCAGCGCTGGCGCGGCGAACGCGCGGAGCTCACCGCCCTGCTCGACGATGGCGCAGAACACCCGTATGAATCTGCGCGCCAAGCATTTCGGCAACGATCGATGCAGATCGTACCGCTGCTTGCCGAGCTGGCCGACCGCGACCGGCGCGGCCTGCTGACCCAGCACTTCCAGCATCTTCTGCGCAGTTTTGCTCACCTTCACGCCATCCGGCTGCTGCGATCGGCGGCTCGCACCCATGAGCTCGTCCTGTTGAGCTTCTTGGACCGGCATTACGCGAGCCAGATAGCCCGGGCGCCCCGCGCCCTTTAGAAACCATCAAGAAAGTTCCAAGAGCGGCAGCTGATGCTCTCTCTTGAACGCGATCCACTTGGGCCCGCGACCACACGAACAGGAGAGATCATGAACAGCAACCGCAACAAACTGGCCCTGCGCCGGCAGAGCATTCGCACGTTGACCGACAGCGAGCTGCGCAGCGCCAACGGCGGCGGCACCGGCGGGGCCCCCGCCCCGGGCACGGACAGGCAGACGATCGGGACGTCGGGCACCTCGGTGATTCGTCCGTCGGGAACCTCTGTCATCAGCCCGTCTGGAACGTCTGTCATCAACCCTTCGGGAGGCTCCGTCGCCAACCCGTCGGGAGGCCGCATCGCGGCGCACTGACCCCTGACGCGACAGCACCGCCCCATGGCTAATGGTCATGGGGCGGTGGCTGTTCTGCCACCGGCACGTGGATGACGGCAGCAGCCGCTCCGAAGATTGCTACCGCCACAGCCCCGACGACGGCGCCGGCAAAGCCCACGGCGACCAGCCAGCCGAGCCCCGGCGCGGCGGTGTCGCCGAGCATCAGGACGCCGACGATACCGGGTACCACCGTCTCGCCGACGACAAGGGCGGCCGTCGCGCCGTTGACCGAACCTAGTTGCAGCGCAACGGTGTGTATGTAAAAGCCGCCTACACCCGCGACCACGATCGCCCACAACGCGGGGTCGGACAACGCGAGGGATGGCTGCGGCGGATCAACCCCGTCGACGACGCGAACCGCAATGGCTACCGCACCGAAAAGGACACCGGCAATCAGTCCGGCTGCGATGGCGGCGCGAGACCCCAGCACCCGGATGAGCCCGATCCCGATGGCGAGCACCAGCACCGACCCTGCCAGCACGGCCCAGTGCACCGGCGCAGAAGCGCTTGTCTCGCCGCGGGCACCGGAGGCGAGTCCGAGCATAAACAGCGACACGATCACCGTGCCGATGGCCACCCAATCCCGGCCTCGCAGACCCACACCGAGCAGCACCCCGCCGAACACCGCGGTGACGATGAGGTTCGCGCTGACGATCGTCTGCGACAGGAACAGCGGAATCAGCCTGGCCGAGACCGCGCTTCCGGCGAAACCAACGACGTCCAGGACCATCCCGAGAATGAACGCGGCGGTCATTGCCGCAACGATCGTGGAGCGCAAAGTTGGGCCACCGGTCGCGGTGACATGTCCGGTTTCGCCGCGACTTCGCGCTGCGGCGCTCGACTTTCGCGCTCCGTACGCCTGCAGCACTGACGAGACTCCGTATCCGAGGCACGCCAGCACAGCTGCGGCGATTCCGATCAGAGGTGCAGTGATCATGTTCGGTCGACTCTCCAGAACCGTTCCGGAACAAGCATTGTGTGGATGTTCTCGAGGTAGGGGAGCCGCATCTGCGACCGGTAGCACCGCATGGCAGCCGTCTTCGACTCGACGGGCCCGGTGCCGATGGACCCCAGTTCCAAGGTGTAGCCGCGGCGACGGATCTCCTCAGTGGCGGCCGCGGCGGACTCCGGCGTGGTCACTCGGTAGGGCAGGTCCTCGTACAGCCACAACGGCGCATCGAGGTCGGCCGCAAGCACGGCGTCGCGGACGCGTTCATGGTCACAGTGATGTACACCCAATGGACCGAGGACGAACTCGGGCCGGTGGTATTGACACTGTTCGGCGAGCGCCTCGGCGACGGCGCCGGGATCAATTGGCGCGTACTGCCCGTCGAGGAAGTCCAGGTGCACTGGTGTCGCGTCCAGCAGTGCCAACGCGGCTCGGTCCTCGGCTCTGCGGGCGTCGACTGCGTCCCGCGAGATCGCAAATCCGCTACTGATGTCCCATGGTGTCGTCACCGACGGGTCGGGAGAGCCGGCCAAGACCGTCACGATGACTGCGCCCGGCAGTCCGGCGAGGAACTGGCCGGCCGAGAGAACCGCGTCGTCGAGGTGAGGTGATACGACCAGGACAGGCTTCATAGGGCATCTTCGTCCATCGCCGAAACTGTATTCCGCTTGCCGAAGTGCGAGTAAACCCAGTGCCGGCGTCAGTCTCGGCGACGCCCCGCGCGCGTCTACGCCCGGCTCTCGCCTTGCACAAGTCCTATCCCGAAGGAGGCGGTTTCGGACTGTAGTCGATGCCCGAGTTCGAGTCTGTCAGGGAGGTTTCGCTCGAAGCGCCCGTCGGGCTCACCGGTTCAGGTTTGCAGGCCAAAGATGCGCTGTCGGGCTTGTTCGCTGCGGAGCATTCGTGGGTGGGGTCATCAGGTTCGCCAAGAACATGTGCCGAGCCGATGGACCTCTCTGCGATGCCTACTGCCATCGGGCCGAGGATGGCCGCGGCCGCGATCAGAAGCGCGGAAGCCGCTCGCCTTACTGTGAATTCGTTGGATGGCACCTTCGCCCTCCTTGTGGGTCATGTGCTGGTGGGCCGTACCGTGCCCGTCATCCGTTGTACGCGCCGAACCTGAAATTGCAACGCCGCCGTCCTGCCGAAAGACGTTCGGCGTGCTGTGAATTCACTGCATGAACCGGACATCCCGTGGCCGGACCGGTGGCACGGCCGCGAGCAGGGTACGGGTGTATTCCTGCTCGGGCGTAGTGAAGAGATCTGTTGCAGAGCGGTATTCGACTGCTTCACCGGCTTGCATCACCAGTACCTCATGGCTCATCTGCCGAATGACAGCCAGGTCGTGTGCAATGAACAGGTAAGTGAGGTTCAGGTCGCGCTGCAGCTGCCCGAGCAGGTGCAGCACACGTTCCTGTACCGAGACGTCCAGCGACGCCGTCGACTCGTCGAGAATGAGTATCTCGGGTTCGACGGCCAGGGCACGGGCGATGCTGACGCGTTGGCGCTGGCCGCCTGACAGCTGGTGGGGATATCTGGACGCGAAATCATTTGGAAGGCCGACCAGGTCGAGCAGCTCGGCCACCCGTCGCCTCTTCGCTTGAATTCCTTTGACGAGCCGGTGCACGTGCAGCGGCTCGCTGATGGCGGCACTGACCGACATACGCGGGTTCAGCGACGAGTACGGATCCTGCATGACAAGGCTGATCCGTCTTCGCAGCGCCTTCGAGTCGCGCCGGCGGACCTCGAAAAGGTCCGTTTCATCCAGCGACGCTGTACCCCCGGCAGGCTTGACCAACCCGGTGAGTGCTGCGGCGACGGTCGACTTGCCCGACCCTGATTCGCCCACCAGACCTAGTGTGGTGCCCCGCCGGATCTGGAACGAGAGGTCTTTCACCGCATGCACTGTCGAGGTGCCTACCAAGGTGTTCACCGAGTACCTGACGTCGAGTCCGTCGACGGACAGCAGCACGGGCGAGTCGTCGGGTGGTGGCGGAGGACCGTCGTTCGTGACCAGTGGCCGAGCATGCAGGAGCGCGCAGGTGTACTCGTGCTGCGGGTGCTCGAAGACGTCGAGCGTGGGCGCCTGCTCCACGGCTTGGCCGTCGTGCAGCACTGTCACCGCGTCAGCGATCTGCCCGATCACTCCGAGGTCGTGGCTGACCCATACGACGGCAGTTCCGAAGTCGCGCTGCAAATCTCGCACGAGATCAATGATTTGCGCCTGCGTGGTGACGTCCAGCGAGGTCGTCGGCTCGTCGGCCACCAACAGTTCAGGGTCGCAGGCCAGCGCGATCGCGATCATCACGCGTTGTCGTTGTCCGCCAGACAGCTGGTGCGGATACGTGTTCAGCTTCGTTGCCGCCTCCGGCAGTCCCACCGCTTCCAGCAACTCAGCGGCGCGGGTCCGCGCTTGGCGACGTGTCAGCCCGCGGTGCGCCTCAAGGGATTCCGTGATCTGACGCTCCAGCGTCAGTAGCGGATTCAGGGAGGTGCCAGGGTCCTGGAACACGAACCCGATCCGACCGCCGTGCACGCCTCTGCGCGTGCGGGCGGAAGCCCCGATGAGCTCGGTCGCATCGGCGAGCATGCTCGATCCTGTGACCGCCGCCCCCGGGGCGTCCAGCAGGCCCGTCGCCGCGAGCACGGTCATCGTCTTGCCGGAACCGGACTCGCCGACGATCCCCAGCGCCTGCTCGCGATGTACCTCGAACGAAACACCAAGCACGATGTCGCGCGGGGCGATTCGCACCCGGAGGTCGCGAACGCGGAGGGCGGGCGCAGTCATCGGCCCCTCCGCGCCACGGTGAGCGTGCGCTGTTAGGGGTCGAGCGCATCGCGCAGTCCGTCGCCCAGCAGGTTGAACGCCAGCACCGTCACGAAGATCGCCGCTCCGGGGAACACGCTCATCCACCAGGCCCGATGGACGAAACCCTGAGCATCGAAAAGCATTCGGCCCCAGGATGGTTCGGGGGGCTGGATGCCGAGACCCAAGAACGAGAGCGCCGCCTCCGAGAGGATCGCGAACGCCAGCGACAGCGATGTCTGCACAATCAACGGGCCTGCGATGTTCGGCAGGATGTGGCGCCCCAGAATGTAGGCATCGCCGGTGCCGAGAGTGCGCGACACCGCGACGTACGGTTCGTTGCGCGCTCCCAGCGTGCTCGCGCGCGCAATACGGGCGAATATAGGCGTGTAGACAATGCCGATCGCCAGGATCGTCGTCGTGGTGCCGGGACTGAGGACCGCCACGATCGCTAAAGCCAGGAGCAGCACCGGAAACGCGAACATGACATCGACCACGCGCATCAGAACCGTGTCCAGCCAGCCTCCGCGATAGCCGGAGACGATGCCGATGGTCACGCCCACAACGAACGCGAATGCGACGCTCGCAAGTGCAATCTGCAATGACGACTGCGAGGCTGCCAGCACGCGAGAGAAGATGTCACGACCCAACTCGTCCGTGCCGAAGAAGTGATGACCGCTGGGGGGTTTGAGGGCGTCCGGCACGTTTGTCTTGTTGACGCCATACGGCGCGATCCAATGCGCGGTGAGGGCGACGACGGCGATGGCGGCGAGTACGGCGGCACTGATTTTGGTCATGACAGCCGGATCCTGGGGTCGACGACCGCGTAGAGCACATCGACGATCAAGTTGATCAGCAGGAAGAGGACGGCGATGAGCAGCACCGCCCCCTGGATCAGGGGATAGTCCCGTGCCGCGACAGCGGTGTACACCAACCGGCCCAGGCCCGGCCATGCGAACACCACCTCGACGACGATGACCCCGCCGAGGATCGTCGCAAGCTGAATCCCGGTGATCGTCAACACCGGTATGAGCGCGTTGCGCAGAATGTGCCGCACGGTAACGATGCTTGGCGACAACCCTTTCGAGCGTGCCGTGCGGACGTAACCCATTGTCGCGACCTCCAGCACCGCCGATCTGATGTAGCGCGTCATGATCGCCGCAGCAACCAGACCGACGGTGAAGCCGGGCAGAATCACATGACGCAGCCAGCCCGCGGGATGCTCCAGGAACGGCTGGTAACCGGAGGTGGGCAGCCAGCCGAGCGTCGTCGCGAACAGTGCGATGAGCAGGATTCCCATCCAGAAATCGGGTACGGACACCCCGAACTGGCTCGCGATCCGGATGATCGCATCCGTCGGCCGGCCTTCGCGCAGAGCCGCGAAGATTCCGGCGGGTAGCGCAATCATCAACGCGATGACGATCGCCACCGCTGCCAGAGAAACCGTCGCCGGCAGGCGGTCGAGAAGCGTGGCGGTCACGGGGTCCCCGTTGCGGAAGCTCACGCCGAGATTGCCGGTCAGCGCCGACCCCAGGTAGCTGAAGAACTGCTCGTGCAGTGGCCGGTCCAATCCGCTGGCCGATCGCAGCGCGTCGTAGGCCTCAGGGCTGTAACGGGTGCCCAGCGCGATCCGCACGGGATCGCCAGGCACCAGATGGATCAGCGCGAACACGAGGACGAGCACACCGAACAGAACGACGGCGGAATACAGCAGTCTGCGCGCCAGAAAGCGGACGATCACTCAGCTCAACCTCGCTGTCTTGAACCGGACGGCCCCGTCCCTCCGCGCTGTGAAGTCCGACAGTCGCTTGGTCCACGCCTGGATCACGGATGGGTTGTACAGGTAGATATAGCTGACCTGGTCCGCGATGATCGTTGCCGCCCGCGCGTAGTCCTGCTTGCGCGCATCGCGGCTGGTTTCGACA
>JAVHWG010000279.1:0-3061 GCA_032159965.1 Mycobacterium sp. | reverse complement strand
GATCCGACCACTGACGTTGGGTCTCGACGCCCAGATGAGCACGCGCTTCTTCGTAAGTCGTTTCCATCGACCAGCGGCGATTGTAGCAGTCGAGCACGTCAAGCAGGGCCATTTGGGTGTCAGTGCTCAGAAAGCCTCCGTACCGTGACGTTTGTCTGGCTAACGAACCAGTATCCAGCGGATTGGCAGCGGCTCCTTGCCGGCATGCCACCACAGCGCTGTTCCGGACGCATACTCGATCCACCCGCCACTGCGCCAGGACGTGCGGCTGGCCTGAACCGCTCGCTTCCAGACCGTGGCACGGTCGGTGATGCGCGCCTTCAGCGACAGTTGCCGCGGGCCTTTCTTGGGATGGCGGCCACGTCCCTTGTAGGGCGGGCTACGGCGGTCACACAACCCCGGATCGACTTTCGGGAGCTCTGCACTAGACTTTTGCCGAAAGGCACTTGTGGTCTCGGCTTCTAACGCGTGCCCCAGGTGCGAATCGATTCCCCTGAGGTGTGAACTGTGATTCTGTGGCAGCGAACATGGAACAGAGTCCGATTCGATGCTGCAGGATAATCTCGGGGGCTTTGGCGATACGCGTCTTCGACGGGTCGGCGCAAAACTGCTTGATGCGATGTGTCAGAAGCCGACCACCTGCATCCATGCACTGGCGGATGATCGCAACCAGGAGTTGGCCTTTGGCCGCTTCCTTGATCATAGCTCGGTCAGCTATGGCGAGATGCTCACCACCTCTGGACGGTTCACCGGCCAGCGCGCAGTGGGTCGGCACGTGCTGGCAATCCAGGACACCACGGAATTCAACTTTCCCCGCCACGCCGACAGCAAACACGGCTTCGGACGATCCGGCAACGACCGTGACCTCGGCTTGTTTTTACACCCGACCATTGCGGTTGATGCCGTCCATGGCGGCATCATTGGTCTGGTGGGCGCTCAGGTTCTCAATCGCACCGGGACCAAGGTCGATGCTTCCAAGCGACGTGTAATCGAGGACAAGGAATCCTATCGCTGGCTGCTTGCGGCCGAAGAGGCCGCCGATGTGCTGGCTGAGGCGGCTTGCATCACCGTGGTCGCCGACCGCGAGAGCGACATCTACGAGCAGTTCGCCCGTCGTCCGAGCGGTGTCCAGTTGCTGACCCGCGCGGCTCAAGACCGTTCGCTGGCCGATGGCGGACGGCTGTTTGCGACCATCGACGCCTGGCCCGAGCGGCATCGCGAGACAATTGTCTTGCCGGCGCAACCCGGCCGCCGCGCGCGCGAAGCGTGTCTGGCACTGCGTTTTGACCGCGTGTCCTTGCGCCGTCCGGCGACGGCGGACCCCAAGCTGGTAACCAGCGTGGATGTGTTTGTTGTCGATGTGACCGAGGTCGATCCGCCGCCGGATGTTGAGCCGGTGCATTGGCGGTTGCTAACCACGCATGAGGTAACGACCGTTGCCGAGGCACAGCAGATCGTTCGCTGGTACCGCCTTAGGTGGACCATCGAGCAGGTCTTCCGAACAGTAAAATCAGCCGCCATGCAGACCGATGAGTCGCAGGTGACGGAGGCGCGAAGGTTCGTCAAACTCGCTGTGGTGGCTTTGATCGCGGCGGTGCGGATCATGCAGATTGTGATTGGCCGCGACGGCAAGACCGCACAAAGTCTGGCCGACGCTCTTGAGCCGACGCACGAGCCAGCGTTGATGGCGCTCAACGAAAAGCTCGAGGGTCGAACTGAAAAGCTGAAAAACCCACACCCGCAAGGGAGTTTGGCTTGGCTCTCGTGGATTGTGGCCCGATTGGGTGGTTGGTCGGGATATACCTCGCGCGGCTACAAGCCAGCCGGCCCAAAGACCATCGCCCGCGGCCTTGCCCGACTTGATGGCATCATCGAGGGCTGGGCACTTCATTCCGCAGATGTGCGACTCCGGTAGTGTAGGGCGGGGGAGGATCGAACAGGCAGGCGTCCAGCCGCAGGCGGGTGATGACAACCATGGATCGACGCAGCCGGTGCAATAGGGCGATGGCGGCGAATTCGCCGTCCATGACAGCCACGATCACGCGCTCCGGCAGCCAGCGATGCAGCGTCAACAGCAGACGCTCCCCCTCCGATGGCATTCCAATGGCTTGCGCCATCGGAACCTTGGCCATCTCCGCCCATTCGGTCACCGGCCGATAACGCCGTTTGTGGCTCTCGCACCAGGCTTTGGACGGCGTCAACGCGGTCAGCACCGGTAGTCCCCAGATGCGAGCGGCGAACGGCACGTTGACCAACAGCATCGCGCTGACCCAGCGCAGGCCCCGGCTGGTGACTTTTTGTTTAGCGGTGGAGCGGACGGCATCGTGGAAATGGCTGGCGGCCTCGATGCGGCGACCACGGCGCCGTTCCAGGGTATGATCGACGCCGATGATGACGAATGGCCGACCCGGCTCAAACACCGGGACCAGCAACCGCAGCAAGGTTCGGGCCAGCGCGAGGCCGGACCAGACATTGCGGTTGAGCACGCGATGAAAGGCGGTGAAGCTTGGATGTTCGGCCAAGCCGAGGGCGCGCAGGCAGTTGGTGACGGTGCGCGGCCCGATCGCTGTCAGGGCGCCGACTGCCAGGGCCGCGGCGGTGTCGCGACTGCGTTGGCAGAAGGCGGTGAGGAAGGGTGCCATCCAAGCAACGAAGGCTTGTGGAAGATGCAGATCGGGGCGAACCATAATCGATCTCCTGCGACGGTCGGTGTCTGCAGGTCAAACAGAGTGGAGCTCGGGAAGATCGTTAAGGCATCAACTGATCCTGTGATTGATCGGATCGCGGCCTATCCATGGCCGCGCGGCGGCGTCAGCGTCCGCAAGCTCCGCGGCGGCTATAGCTTGTCATCTGCCCGGACCGGCGCGCCCGTCGCCAGACTGAAGCCGATGCCGCAGGACGACCGCTTCGAGGTACTGTGGTGGCGCCGTGACGCCTGGGGCTCGGCCGGCCCCTTTGGCGCCGGACTATCGCTCAACGACGCTCTCGCCTTCATCGCCTCAGAGCCGCCCTTCTGGATCCGAGCCTGATCTCACTGACCCGTGATGGGCAAAGTCCAGCG